>CANMZR010000073.1 GCA_947502375.1 Polyangiaceae bacterium | reverse complement strand
ATTCTTCGCCTGGTACCGGACTCCAGACGAGCGGCGACGTGCTCACCGTCTCGGCCGCCACGGGCGGTGCCGAGCCCGGGCAAGCTTTCCCTCGCTGCAACACCGTCGTGGCACTCGCTTCGTCGCGAAAATATTTTACGCCCTCGGCGAGCGATTTGAGTTTCGGGTTCGACGCGAAGAGACCCGCGAGCCGTTCACTCGAGAAGTCGGTTTTCTGAAAGGTCGGTAGCCACTCGGGCGCCGGAATACTCGCCGTGGTCGCGGCGCCGTAACAGCAGCGAAAACCGAGGTCCCCCGCGCGGGTGGTCGCGTCCACACCCGCTCGATGCGCGCAGCGATGGTCCACATCCGCGACATCCCCTCGCGCCCCGCGCACGGCCGCAGCGACCGTCGCCCGGTAACCCTTCAGTGGCTCGGCATCGCTCGACGTCCACTCCCGGATGGCTCCGCCGAGCGCGAGGACGCCAAACCCCGACGCGCATTCCGCGGGATGTTTTGCGCACTCGGGATCCCAACCGACGCCGCCCGAGAACTCGTGCCCCTCGGGACCTTTGCACGCGCGCTCCCACTCGAGTTCCGCGCAAAGTCGCCCGCCGCCCTTTTCACAAAGCTCCGCCGCGCCGGCTCGGGGCACGCCGAGCAACGGCAACTTCGACGGGTCGTTCGGATACGGCAGCGCATCGATTTGAAACTCCGCCAGCGTGACGTCCTGTTGGGTTGCCTCAATGCTCGGGTCGCGCCCGCGATCCCCCGGCGTACTTCCGGCAACGAAAGCGCCGCTCGGGACGGCGATGCGTTCACCCGCCCTACGGGCCGGGGCAGGCTTGTGCGCCACCTTCGTGCCAACGCCTTCTTCCTCGGCGGCCTCGATCAGCGCCGCGCTGCCGGTCAGAACCGGGACGGTTCCCGTGTTCTTTTCGCGCTTGCACGCCGCAAACGAAAACAGCAGTGCGAACCAGGCGCCGCGCATCACCTCCCGTTGTTAACGCGGATCGATTCGCTTTGCATCCTTCTCGCGGCTAAGCTCACGCGGCATGGTCAATTCCAGTGCACCCGACCCCATGGCAGCGCAAATGGCGCAGCTGATCCTCGGCAGCGACCTCGATGAACTACGGGAAGTCGTGAAGCGGTGGCTTGCCGAGGCGCCCACGAGCAACGTACGACGGCAATACGAAGTCTTCGGTGCAAAGCTTATCGAACTGAAGCACGCTCTCGCGGAGCAGCCTTTGCAACCGACCCGTGAAGAGCTCGAGCTTGCGCTGACGATGATGATGAAACTGGCCCTTCAGTCGGACCGTTCTCGTTAACGGCCTCTCGCGATGCTCCTGTCCGAATTTCCTCCGGTCGCGCTCCGCATCTTCGCGGCGCTGCTCGGTCTGGTATGGGGAAGCTTCCTGAACGTGGTCATCCATCGCGTCCCGCGCGGCATGAGCGTGATGCGTCCAGCTTCGCATTGCCCCGCCTGCCAAGCGCCGATCGTCGCGTATCGCAACATTCCGGTCGTTGCGTGGCTCGTGCTGCGAGGCCGTGCGGCATGTTGCGGTGTGCGCATTTCGGTGCGTTACCCCCTCGTCGAGGCCATCGGTGGCGTTTTATCGGTCGCGGTGCTCGAGATGCTGGTGCTCGCGCTACCTCCCGAAACACCTGCACTGCATGCGTTGATGATCTACATCGCCCATTTCGCGCTCGTCCTCGGACTCGTCGCGGCGGCGTTCATCGATCTCGAGTACATGTTCATACCGGATGCGATAAGCGTCGGAGGCGCGCTGCTCGGACTCGCCACGAGCCCGATTCGAGAGCTTCCGTGGACGGACTCGCTCCTCGGCGGCTTGGTCGGATTCATCATTGTGTGGCTTCCATTCGAGGTTATTTACAGCAAATTTCGAGGAAAACCCGGCATGGGCCGCGGCGATGCAAAGCTGACGATGCTCGCGGGCGCCTGGCTCGGGATACCGGGCGCGCTCTTCGTTTTGGGCGGAGCCGCGGTCCAAGGCACACTCGCAACCCTCGTCGTGGTCCTCTCGGGTAAGCAACTCACAGAACCCGAGGCCATCACGCGTGAGCGCGAAGAGCTGCACCGTGAGCTTGACCAGATGAGCGAAGACGAACGCGCCGAGGTCCTGCGTGAGCTTGCTCTCGACCCGCTTGCCGACGAGCCAGAACGAGGGTTCGGCAAGGCGCGCATCGCCTTCGGTCCGTTTTTGATCCTGGCTATTCTCGAGTGCCTTTTCTTAGGCAAAGAGCGCATCTTGGGATGGCTTTGGGTCGGATGAGAACGCTCCTGCGGGTGGCCTTGAGCTGGGCAAGTCTCCAGGGCTGTCAAGCGACGTTGCCGGTCCCCGAGACGACATGGCATCCGGGAGAGGGGTTCGCCATCGTGCCGTTTCCGCCTCCGGTCGCGCGGGTGGAGTTCATCCCGCCGCGACCGAACGAAGTCGAAGTTTGGATCGATGGCGCTTGGGAATGGGAGAAGCAAAGCTTTAGCTGGCGCGCGGGCCGCTGGGAATCACCGCCGAGCCGTGGCGCGCGCTACGCCCCTGCAACCTGGGTTCGAAGCCCCAATGGCCCACTTTATTTTTACCGAGGACGATGGTACCGAGCGACGGCGAGCCTGGCTGTGACCATGAAGGAGTCCCCATGAAGAGCATCGCCCTCGCCGCCCTGCTTTTTTATTGCGGCTGCAGCAAACCCCTTATCTGCACGAGCGAAGTCTCCGAGGGGGACGGGACCCATCGAGCGAGCGTGCGCGCGAACTCCGGAGAAGCCGAACCCGCGCTTCGTCGGCGCGCCATCGGAGCCGCCTGCGAACACCTCTGCGAGGGAAAAGCAGACGCCAAACCGGGCTGCCGCGCACGCTGCCAGGTCGACGTGGAGGCCGGAAAAGTCGGCGCACGTGTGCGCTGCGCGAAGTGACGAGACATGAACTGGACGCCAAGCCATATGCTGCCAACCCGATGAAGACGCCTAGCCATGTATTCCGCGAATACGACATTCGCGGCGTTGCCGATTCCGAGCTCACCGACGCACTCGCCGTAGGCATTGGTCGGGCGCTCGCGACGGACCTGCGACTTTGCGCTGGCACCGCTCCGGCCGACACGCTCAAGGTCGCAGTCGCCCGTGATTGTCGGCTTTCGAGTCCGCGCCTTTTCGCGGCTCTGACAGAGGGGCTCATGGCCTCAGGGGCCGACGTCATCGACATCGGCGTGGGCCCAACGCCCTTGCTTTACTTCGCGGCACACCACCTCCTCACCGAGGGCGCCGTCATGATCACGGGCAGCCACAACCCGGCCGAGGACAACGGCTTCAAGGTGATGCGAGGCAAGGAAACCCTCTTCGGAGTAGCCGTTCAGTCGTTGCGGGAACGTCTCGAGCGCAAAGAATTCGCGATGGGTCCCCAGGGTACGATGTCCACCGAGGACGTACAGCCCGCCTACATCACGCAGCTCGTGGAACGCAGCCGGTTTGCTGACAATCGTGCAAACTTACGCGTGGTGCTCGACGCCGGAAACGGGGCGGCCGGGCCGCTCGCGTTGCGGGTGTTCGATGCACTCGGGATCCCAGTAGACGCCATGTTCTGCGAGATGGATGGGCGCTTTCCGAACCATCATCCGGATCCGACAGTCGAAGAAAATCTGAGCGCTTTGCGTCAGCGCGTACTCGAAACGGGAGCCCAGCTTGGCATTGCCTTCGACGGCGATGGAGATCGCATCGGTGTCATCGACGAAGCCGGGAACATCGTGTGGGGTGACAAGTTGATGGTGCTCTTCGGTCGCGGTGTTCTCACGGAGCACCCGGGCGCAACCATCATCGGCGAGGTCAAGTGCTCGCAGACCTTGTTCGACGACATCGCAAAGCACGGCGGACGTCCCATCGTCTCCAGGACCGGCCACTCGCTCATTAAAAAGCGCATGAAGGAAGAGGGCGCACTGCTCGCGGGCGAAATGAGCGGGCACATCTTTTTCGCCGACCGGTACCACGGCTTCGATGACGCGATCTACGCGGCCATTCGAATGCTCGAGATCATTGCCAGCTCGGGCAAGCAACCGGGCGCGCTGCTCTCCGACGTGCCGGTCACCGCCGTCACACCCGAGTTGCGCTTCCCTTGCCCCGACGCCATCAAATTCGACGTCGTCAAGCGCGTGCTGGAACATTACCGTCGCACCCACGAGGTCATCGATGTGGATGGCGTGCGGGTGCTCTTCGGTGATGGGGCCTGGGGGCTCTGTCGGGCGTCGAACACCGGCCCGGTGCTCGTTCTACGCTTCGAGGCGAAGACCGACGCGCGCCTCCGCGAGCTTCGCAGCCAGGTCGAAGGGATCGTGGCCGAAGCCGTCCGGGAGCTTGAGAATTGACGGAACCGACGAACGCTTCGAGCGCCGACACCGACGAGCCGTGGACGATCGCGCGTGTCCTCAGCTGGTCGGCGGGTGACCTGCGACAGCGCAGCTCGACGAGTCCGCGTCTCGATGCGGAGTTGTTGCTCGCACGGGTTCTCGACTGCGACCGAATTCGGCTCATCATCGATGGCACACGGCCCCTCAGCTCATCCGAATTGCAGCGTTATCGTGAGCTTCACAAACGACGGCGCCGCGGCGAGCCGGTGGCTTACCTCCTCGGCGAGCGAGAATTCTACGGGCGTTGTTTTTTCGTTGATTCGAGGGTGCTCGTCCCAAGGCCCGAGACCGAACACCTCGTGGACGTCGCCCTCGAACGAACCCGCGCCCGGTCGCTTTCGGCGCGGGTACTCGACCTCTGCACGGGCTCCGGTGCGGTCGCTATCACCTTGAAAAAGGAACGTCCGACAACGCACGTCGTCGCTACGGACATCTCTGCGGACGCCCTCAGCGTCGCGAAAGAGAATGCGCTCAGGCTTGGGGCTCTGGTCACTTTCATCTGCTCCGACGGCTTCGACTCCATCGGAAAGGAGACGAAAAAATTCGACCTCATCACCGCGAACCCGCCCTACATCCCCGAGGCGAACCACGCCGCTTTGCCGATTGACGTGCGTGGCTTCGAGCCAAAGCTCGCCCTCACGTCGGGAATAAGCGGCCTCGACCTGACGAGCCGGATCGTCTCGGAGGCACCACGGATGCTCGTGCCCGGTGGGCTTCTTGCGGTCGAGATCGACGCCCCGAGCGGCACTCTCGTTCGCGAGCTTTTTCTGGCCGCCGGGTTCGAGGACGTCACGGTCACCCGCGACTATGCGGGTCGGGACCGAATCGTTTCAGGGCGCCACCTGTGACGTCATCTTGGGCTCGCCGAAAAACCTACCAGAGGCGAGCATAGCCTCTGACGCCGGCGCGCCAACACGAGGGAATCCCCGCTAAAAAAACATGAGCACCGCTATTTTCATCCCTCACGCCCTCAGCGAGGCACTCGCCGCCGGGGGCCGCCTCGAGCTCGAAGACGACGATCAAATGCTCCTGGTTGGCGGAGGGCGCTATCACGTTCGAGAGGCCGTCCGCGTGCTCCGCGAAGTGGCGAATGGTGCGGACGAGTTGCGTTTGTGCGGAACGGTGCAGCTCCGCGAGTATCTGACAGATGACCTTGGAGCGGAGCTTTTCGGAACGTCGCTGCTGTTCGACGAGTCCGCTTACGACATCGTTGCCGGGTGGCTGGCCGACCCCGTGGCGCAGTGGCCCGCCGGGGCCGCGGGAACGCCCGGTGGTGAGCGCAACCACCTGAGAGCGCTCTAGGTTGCCGAGTCCATCGAAGCGACGGGTATTCCGACGCCCCCTCTTGGGCGAGGGCGCCGGAATACCCTTGATTTCCACGGATTTTGACTCGGCTACCTTTTGTTTTTTGCCCTCGATTCGAACGAATCGAGGGATAGGTAGCCGAGTCCATCGAAGCGACGGGTATTCCGACGCCCCCTCTTGGGCGAGGGCGCCGAGTGGCCCATCGATTTGCCAGGCTATTGACTCGGCTACCTTTTGTTTTTTGCCCTCGATTCGAACGAATCGAGGGATAGCCTCGCCTCTGCGGATTTGAGGCGGAGCTGGCTTCCGAGTACGCTCCGGTTCGATGCCCACGTCGAGTCTCATTTTCTTCAGCGCCGCGGTGGTGGCCTATCTAGCCGCCTCGACGCTGTTTTACCTCGACGTGGCCAATGCACGGCAGGCCCGTATCCAATGGCTTGCCCCATCCTTATTGATTACGGCCGCGTTCTGTCACGGCACCTACGTCACGCTCGCGAGCTTCGTGGCTCACGTCTGCCCTGTCCATTCACTGCAGTTCATGCTCTCGATGGCATCGCTGCTGTCGACGGCAAGTTATGTGGTTGCGCGACGATGGGCTCGCATCGACGCGCTCGGACTGCTCGTGGCACCGCTCGGGCTCGTGATCGTGCTCGGCACGTTTTTCATAGGGACATCCCAGCCGAGTCAAAAACTCCCTGCGATGTTCATCGGGTTTCACGTGCTTGCAAGCCTGGCTGGATTTGCGATGTTCCTGCTCGCATGCGGTGCGGCCGTCCTTTACTTGGTGCAGGAAAAGCGACTCAAATCCAAGCGCGCACCTGAAGGTGGTCTGCCCGCTCTCGACTCACTCGATCGCGCGATTCAGCGGTTTCTCGTCGGCGGATTTCCATTGCTTACGTTGGCCGTCGTGACAGGAACTGTTTGGGCCAAGAGCCTCGCGCAAGGCTCGCCTCAAGAAGTCCTTCGTCACGTCCTCAGCTACGCAACCTGGCTCGTGTTTGCGATGGTCCTCAGCTTGCGGGTGGTCGGTGGGTGGCGCGGCAGACGAGCCGCTTACGGAACGGTTGTCGGCTTCGCATGCGTGCTGACGGTGCTGACGCTTTACATCGTTCGACCTCTCCTCACCCTTGGCGGATTTTAGCGTGCTCAGCGTAGGACTTTCTCACCACACGGCACCAATCGCGGTTCGCGAACGTCTCGCGGTGACCGGTGAAAGGCACGAACACGCCTTGGCACAACTGCGCGCTCTCGATACCGTAGGCGAGGTCGTCATGCTCTCGACGTGCAACCGCGTGGAGGTCTACGCTGCGGCTGCCCCCGGGGTTCCTGACGAGAAAGCCACCGCAGCCATCATGGCGGTTCTCGCCGAGCTCGGCGGGCGCGAGGTGCTCCCCCACCTGAAGGCGCTGTCGGATGATGCGGCCATCAAGCACCTTTTCCGAGTTGCAAGCTCGCTCGATTCGCTCGTCGTCGGCGAGCCACAAATTCTAGGGCAACTCAAAGACGCCATTCGCCTGGCGGAAGCCGGGCAGACCATCGGGCCGCGCCTCGCAGCGGTGCTGCGCCATGCCATTCAGGTCGCGAAGCGCGTTCGAACGGAGACCGAGGTCGGTAGTGGGCAAGTATCGGTACCCTCGGTCGCGGTCGATCTAGCGCACCGAATTTTCGAGAGCTTCGAGGGCCATATCGCCCTGCTTGTCGGCGCCGGAGAGATGGCGGAGGCGGCCGCAAAGCTGCTCTCACGCCAAGGCGCTCGACTGGTCGTCGTCAACCGAAGCCACGACCGCGGCTCGGAACTCGCGGCGACCGTTGGCGGCGAGGCGCGCAGCTGGGACAAGCTGCACGATAGCCTCATCGAGGCCGACATCGTCGTCACCTCCACGGCGAGCCGAACGCCTGTGATAACGAAAGAAATTGTAAAATCCGCCTGCAAAAAGCGACGTGGAAGGAGCCTTTTCTTGATCGACATTGCGGTCCCTCGCGACGTCTCTTCCGACGTCAACGAGCTCGAAAATGTTTACCTCTACGACATCGATGATCTCTCGCGTGCGGTCTCGCAATCCCTTGCCATTCGCGCCGCCGAGGCCGAACGTGCCGAGGCGATCGTCGTCGAGGAGACGAAACAATTCATCCTTCGGCGTTCACAAGAGGCGGTCACGCCGGTGGTGGTGGCCCTTCGTGAACGCGTCCAAGAGGTTCTCAACGCCGAGCTCCAACGCACTCTGAGGAGTCGCCTGAAACACCTATCGGACGCGGACCGACTGAGTCTCGAAGCCATGCTCCAAGCCGCAGCGAACAAGCTTTTGCACGGCCCAACGGCAGAGCTGAAGGCCCTGGCGATTCAAGAACGAGGCGAGGAGGCCGCCGCGGTCCTGGTGGAGCTTTTTGGCCTTGCAGAAGCCCTCCATGCGGTGCCCAAAAGATCGCTGCTGGTGGCCCCCGAAGATTCCATTAGCAGCAGCGGAAGCGACGCCGAACCGGACACTTCAATGCGGGTGACCATCGGATGAAAATCATTCTCGCAACCCGCCGCTCGATGCTCGCGCTCGCGCAAGCGCGAGCCTACGTGCGTGACCTTATTCGAAACCACCCTGGGCTCGAGGTCGAAGAGCTGCACGTCGTGACCGCTGGTGATCGGATTCAGGACCGGTCACTTCAAGACATCGGCGGCAAAGGACTCTTCATTAAAGAGATCGAAGAAGCACTGCTCGACGGTCGAGCCGACTTCGCTATCCACTCGGTCAAAGATGTCCCGGCCGACCTGGCAGAGACTTTGTTTTTGGCGGCGATCCCGAAGCGCGAGGACCCGCGCGATGTGCTCCTCACCCGCCAAGGGGGGCTCGACTCGCTGCCCCAAAGCGCACGCATCGGCACCTCGAGCATGCGGCGCTCGCTGCAACTGAGAGAAGCCCGGCCCGATCTTCGCTGTGAGCCACTTCGAGGAAATGTCGATTCGCGAATTCGAAAGCTAGAAGAGGGACAGGTCGATGGAATCCTCCTCGCATATGCGGGCCTCCGGCGCCTCGGACTTCAGAGCCGCGTCAGTCAGATCATCGAGCCCGAATCGATGCTCCCAGCGGTGGGACAGGGAGCACTCGGCATCGAGTGCCGCGGCGATGATGACCGCATGAAAGCCCTCCTGGCGGTGACCGAGGACGTCGATAGCCGAATTGCCGTCGAGGCAGAGCGTGCGTTTATGCGAGCGGTGGGCGGCAGCTGTCAGCTCCCGGTCGCTGCGTACTGCGTTCTCGGCGAATCGGAACTCTGGCTACGCGGGATGCTCGCCGACCCAGACGGCGCGAACATTCGACGCGGCGAGCAGCGGGCGGCACGACCGACGAGCACGAGCGATGCCGTGGCGCTCGCCATCGTTCTCGGCAACGAGCTTGGCGCTCGATTGCGTTAGGCAGAAGACGAGCGGACACCCAGTCAATTGCAGAGGGACTTGCAGTCCAAGTTCCCGGTGCGCGGGCAAGTCAACCCCGGCAGCGACTCGACGATCGGCGTCCACGTTCCTTTTCTCGTGTCGAACCACCAGACATCGCTCAGTCGGCCGCAATCGCTGTCGCCACCAAAGACCACAAAAGCCTCGCCGGTCGCGTGAGGCGCAAACGCAAACGAACTCCGTCGTTCGATGCTGGCCGCGTCAGGCACGACAAAGTCAGCCGGAAATGCGCATTGCGCGGTCGGTCCGCGGGAGAACGTGTCCCCCGCGATCGGGTGTTGCCACGCGAGCGAACCAGGCTTCGGAGACTCGGTGGCGGGCCCAAGGTTCAGCGTCAGCACGTCGTTGCGATTGCCAAGCGCCGTGCTCCCGTTGACGTCGTCGTGGCCACCGAATGCAACCAACTGCATGGCCTCCCCAGGCTTCGGACTTCGAGCAGACAAACCTAGTTTGATGCGACCGAAATCGAAGCCTTCAGGTTGGGTCGCAGCGAGCTTCGTCCAGGTGGTCGTCACGAGATCGAGCTCGTACAAATCATTGAAGAACGGACCGACGAAGGCGTTTTCGTCGCCACCGTAGGCCAAGAATCCGCGGTGGCTTTGGGGCTCCGCTGCCATCGCGTGAAAGAGCCGCTTCGATGGGACAGCACCGCCGGCGTCAACATGGCGCCACTCGTTTTTGACGAGATCGAGAGCGTAGAGATCGTTGGTCGGCGCAAAAACGAGCGCGGACGAGGCGGTCGTGCCTCCGAAGACCCACAGGGTATCGCCGTCGAGGATCGCTGCCGAATTGGCACGAGGAGATGGTCCGGAGCCGGTGGTCGAAAGTTTCGTCCACGTGCGGCTCGCGAACTCAAACGCCCAGACATCATCGTAGAGCGTGTAATTGCCGGTTTTTCCGGCGTCGCGGTAGCGGCCACCGAAGACGAGTGCGCGTTTTCGGACGAGGTCCGACACCATGACATGCCGCGCGCGGGGCGACGGACCCACGAGGTCGAGCTTGGTCCAACCGCCACACGCGGTGTCGAGCACCCACGTGTCACCCACGTGCTGACGCTTGGGCGCGTCACCGCAGACCACAATGGCCTCATCGCCCCCAAACATCACGAGCTCAAAGCCGTCCTCCCGAAGTGCAGCTGCGCTGTCGGCACGAGCGGACGGAATGCCGCCCGTCGGCAACGCGCCCGAAGTGCAGAGCGGCTTGCTCGAACTCGGCAGCGCAGTGCCACCACCCGCACCGGAGGATGCACTGCTCGCTTCAGAAGGAGCATCGCTGCAGGCGACCAGAAGGCTGGCGATCCCCAAGATACAAAAAGCGCGCATGGATCCAGAGTATCGTAGATCGCCCCCTCGGTGCTCGAGGAGTGAACTCAAGGCAGGACGCGAGCCGTCACGATTCGGTCGCCCTCGACGAGCGCGGCCCAGGGCCCGGAGCTTTGGCCTAGCCAAGCGTATTGACCATCGAGATGCGGGCAATCGGCGTGCGTTACAAAGAACTGACTGGAGCCCGTGTCGCGGCCCGCGAGCGCCATTCCGACCGAACCCGCGCGAAAGCCGAGCGGTGACGTCTCGCACGCCAAAGGGGCGCGGCCCGGTGCTCCGCCAAAGCCATCCGCCGTCGGCGAGCCCAGTTGGGTGACGAAGCCCGGCACCACACGGTGCACGACCATGCCATTGTAGAAGCCGGACTTCACGAGCTCGACGAGGCGCGTCACCGCAACCGGCGCGAAGGCGGGCTCGAGGTCGAGGAAGAGGTCTCCCACATCGCTTTCGAAGACAAGGCGCGTGGGAACGGCGATGACGCGCGAAAACTCCTCGGGCAACGGCAACCCGGCATCAGGGGCCTTGCACATGGCTTTTTGGTCGCCGCCAAGAATCGACGAGAGCGCACGCTCGGCCTGTTGGCGCAACAGCGGATGAGCAGTGCGACAGAGACGGCCGAGAGATTCACGAGCACCATCGAGCGCGATGGCTCCGGCCGCCTCGATGACGTGGAGCGTCGCTTCAATGTCGGCGCTTGCGTCGAGCCCCTCGAGAAGGCTTATCAACGCTTTGCCCACCTGCGGTCCAATCGTGCCGGCGGTTGAAGCCTTCGGGCGTTGCTTTCGGCGTCGCTCAACCACGGCGACACCGCGAAGGCGGTCGGGATGTTTCGCGATCACTTCGGCGGCGGCAGCGATGACGCTCGGAGTCTTCGATTCCAAGGCCAGGGCCAGCGGCCGTTCGGCCTCAGTGAGTTCGGGATGCTCACCTATCCATTGAATGGCCGCTGCGCGAGCGAGGACATCGGTGCCTTCGGCGTAGTGCTGCCAGGCGCGCCGCCGTGGCCCCACGAGCCGCGACCCCTCGAAACCGATGGCGGCCACCATCGCGCGAGCGCCATAACTGCCGCCACCTTCTTCGCCCTTTGGCACGGTTCGGTCGCAGTGGGTGAGGAGAGGATATTCGAAGTCACTCTCGGCGAGGAGGCGGGCCGCCGCGCAGCGAAGCTGACTCGTTCGCCGGACCACTGACGCGGGCGCCTCGGGTGCGACTTCGAGCTTCGCGTAACGGTCGAGGACCGAGCGCGCGCCATCACGATCGGTCAGGGCCTGCAACGCGGCGAGGAGTGGGCCGAAGTCGGCACCCACCAATTGAAGCGCCTTCAACGGGTCATGCGTCTCCGGCATGAGCTTTGTGACGGCCTCGCGAAGAGCTTGTTGCCCTGCCCCTGCGAGTCGGGCGAGCGCATAGGCCGCCTCGGCGCGCTCACTCGGGGTCGCTTTTCCGACGGCGATGAGCTCGGCAAGGAGCGCGGGTACAGCTTTTTCATCGGTGCGGCCGAGCACGCGCACGGCGTGGACCCGCTCGGCGCCGCCATCGACCAACCGAGCCGTAGCCACCTCCCGTGCGCGCTCAGCAACGCTCAAAGGAAGGTGGCTCGCACGGCCGAGCGGCTGCAACGCCAACGCCCAGGGCTTCGCGGTCGCACTGCCGGCGGCGAGGTCGAGCAGGACGACGCACGTCTCTTCCCGAAGATGCCCTCGTTCTTGAGCCATACCACCGAGCGCATAAAGAGCATCGGCGGCGCTAGGACCACGGCGGGCCACCCAATCGAGCAGCACTTTCTCCGAGGCCTCGGCGCCACAGCGACCGATGGCGCGAGCGATCGCCGCCAGCGGCCGGAGCGTTGTTTCGGATGCGTCTCGAACGTGAAGGCCCAAGCCTCGGGCGACGAGTGCGGAGACCGTGGCATCGCGCGCCACCGCACACACCTCGCCCAGTCCGGACGCCGCCCACGCCACGACCTCAGCATCATCATCCGACAGCGCAGCGAGCATTTTTCCAACTTCGCCAGGCGAGCGCAGTCGAGCGAGCCCACGAGCCGCCGCGCGGCGCACCGCGACATCATGCTGGATGCCATCGGCATCCTGAAACACCGCGACTTGACGAGTCAACTCGGCCGCTTGCAGCGTGTGAACTCGGCTTGGACCAGGCTCGGCACCGGGCAGACGGCTGCCGCTCGCGGCGCCGGCAGAGGGGAGTCCCACCGACGGGCCGGGGCTCGGTCCTGAAGGATTCTCCCGCGGCTGACAAGCAGCCGCAACCAGAAGGAGGGCGACAACCCGCAAAGAGACGCTCACGGTGTCCTGTTAGTCCATGTCGCGTAGCCGTGCCAAGAGACGCGCGTCGAGCCAGGTGCTCAGCCGCTCTCGAATCGCAGAACCGAGCACGACAATCGCGCCAACGACGTCTTTGGGAGCTCGTTCCCCAAGCCCATCGAAGCGACGGGGCGTGCGACGCACCCTCGTTGGCGAGGGCGTCGAACGACCCTGCACTTCCAGGGATTTTGACTCGGCCATCGGTTGTTCCTCAGCCCTCGATTCTGACGAATCGAGGTGCTAGCCGAATCACTTCGCTTGGGCCACCCCAAGCCGCTCGCGGATCCGGGCGTCGATAGCCAGCAAGCCAGCAGCCGGAAGGTTTTCCGCCAGGACGATGTCTTCGCCAAGGACGGTCCGAAGAATCAGTCGGCGGGAATGACGGTCGCAGCCTAGCGAGCGAATCTGGTCGAGCGGCACCGCTACACCGCCGCGCCACGGCAGCGGTCCGTGGGCGATGCGAAGCCCCTGCTCGAAAAGCACCACGCGGGTTTGATTGACCAGTTGGACCAAGAGACCGTAGGCCAAGCCGAGGGCCGCGAGCAGCATCGTCGCGCGGTGCACCGGTTGAAATTGGCCTTTTTTCAGGCCGATGAGCGTCAGAACCACAATGAAGCCAATCACGGAGATGGCGTAAAGCGGATGGACCCGGTGACGCCACCGCAGCTCGACTTCGTGGCGGTTTTCCATGCTGAGGGGAGCCTACTCCAGGCGCACCGGGCCGCTCGCGCTTTCAGCCTTTGAGACATGGACAAGTACCAGTCCATACCGGGATCAAAAATCCCCCATGCTGGCCTGTTCATGGCCCGTTGGCTTCTCGGAATGTACAGTCAGTTTTCAATATTCCATTCAGAACGCTTAAAATGGAAGATTTGGCCGGGCCTACAATTTGCACCGGCCAGCCGGTCTGAGGTTTATTTTTATGAGAAGTGTCCACTCGAACTCCAGGCTTGGCCTCGCTGTCTTCTTTCTCGCCGCTTGCGCGAAGGCCGGTGCAGGGCAGGACGACACGGTGGGCGAAAACTCCTCGGCGACGGACCCTTTCGACTCGTCAGCCTCCCTTGGCTCGAGCTCCTCAGCGAGCGTGACGCACGCTAGCAGCTCGGGCGGTCTGGGCGGTGATCCACACGGCTCCGGCGTTTCCTCGACCGTCACGGCTGGTAGCGGCGGGGGGCTCTCGAGCGTGTCGGCCACGGCCAGCGGCACCAGTACCGTGGGGGTCGGAACGTCGGGCTCAGCTGGGCAAGGTGGAGCCTCGCCGGCCGGCTGCGACCACGACGTTTGCACGAGCGGTGGCCCACTGAAGGCAACGTGCGACGCGTGCAGCAAAAGCGTGTGCGCGGGCGATCCATTCTGCTGCGACACTTCCTGGGACAACGTTTGTGTCTCGGAGACGGCGACCTTTTGCGCGGGCGATCCATGCGGGGTCGCGGGTACTTCGAGCAGCGCCACGAGCAGCGCAAGCGCAGGCGGCGGGGGCGGCGTATTGACGGGGAACCTGCTGATTACAGAGATTATGAACGACCCCGCCACCGTCGAAGATGCCAAGGGCGAGTGGTTCGAGGTCCACAACATGACCGCTTCCCCGATCGAGCTGAAGGGGCTCGTCCTGCGCCACCAATTCAAAGCCGTGGACGCCAAGGCCATCGAACTGGTCACGAGCTCGCTTGTGATTCCGGCTGGCGGCTACGTGGTCCTCGGCAACAACGGCAACGTCGCGACGAACGGCGCAATCAAGGTCGATTACGTGTACTCGGCCAAGCTCACGCTGAACAACACGAAGGACTACCTCGCGATCGAAACGAACGAGAACCCGGCAACGGTCATCGACGAGGTGGCTTACGACGCGGCGAAGTTGAAAGTGACCGGCAAAAGTCGGAACCTCGACCCCAAGTGGCTGACGACACTCGGTAACGACGACGACACCCATTTCTGCGCGGCGACGTCGCTCATTGTGAAAAGCGTGGACTACGGGACACCCGGCAAAGCCAACGACGCTTGCAAATAAGCGGCGAGCGCTTGGAACCCAGCGGCGCGCTTTCCCATTTCGCGCGTCGAGACACCCG
>CANMZR010000072.1 GCA_947502375.1 Polyangiaceae bacterium | reverse complement strand
GGTGACGCTTTTTTTGCGTCAGGGTAGAAGGCCTGGCGCACGCGCAAGCCATCCTGACGCCTAGCCGGTCTGTCGTTCCTGGTTCCTCACTTCGACGCCGCGGGATAACGTTGCGTCGCTTTGAAGTACCCATCGATCTTTCTCGCGTTTGCGCTCCTTGGCTGCGGCAACATCGCTCCCGAGCCGGCCGGCGTCGAAGCCACCTACGGCGAAGCGGCGCTCACCGTGCTCACGCCCTATCCGTCCAATCGCTACACGGTGCCGGACCCGAGTACCGCGACCGGCCTTCGCGTCAAGCTCGCCCCAGGTGAGAGCATCGATTTGGTCGTCGAGCCGACGCTCGAGGCTACGGTCGAGGAGCTCAATCAGCACGACGGCTTTTCCACCACGGGTGGGCTCATTCTCAACTTCTCGGGACCGATCGACGTCACCGGCCTTGCGCCCCCGCCGGACGGCCGTGAGCCGCCACAGCCGCTGCGCGACGCCAAAAGCTACGCCAGCGTCGACTCGCCACTCGTGCTTATCGACGTCGATGCGAACTCTCCTGAATTTGGCAAGGCGCGCGGCTTGGTGCTGCGTTATTGGCAGCAGGCGGCGGACGACTTCTACATCCACGACGACTACTCTCTCGTGGCGCAGCCGGCCGAGCCACTTCGCCCACGTACGCGCTATCTGTTCGCGCTGACCGATGTCTTGCGTGCGGCCGATGGCGGCGCGGTGCACCGTTCGCCGCTGACGCAAACCCTGCTGACGGGCGGAGGCGCGGGGACGTATGAAAGCGAGGTCGCGGCGGGTCTGGCCGTGCTCGAATCGTTCGGGGTAAGCCGTGAGCGCGTGACGCTGGCAAGCGCGTTCACGACCATGACCGTGCACGAACCTATGCTGGCCGTGGTGGAGAAAATTCGCGCGGGTTCAGCCCCGACGTTGCTCGAGCCCTGGACCGTAAAGACCGCGATGACCGCGCCCGACAAACGGGTGCGCATGCGCGCGGTCTTCGATACGCCTGAGTATCGCGTTGCGGGTGATTTGCGCTGGAAACTCGATGACAAGGGTGTGCCGATTGAACAGGGGCGGATCGGCCTCGAGGTGTTTCTTACGGTCAGCGATGGCAGCGCAAAAAAAC
Source organism: Polyangiaceae bacterium (assembly GCA_947502375.1). Taxonomy (GTDB): domain Bacteria; phylum Myxococcota_A; class Polyangia; order Polyangiales; family Polyangiaceae; genus SYFR01. The sequence continues at coordinate 13,800 of CANMZR010000072.1, read as the reverse complement.
GCCGGCCGGTCGTGATCTTCCAGCATGGTCTCGGTGGCGACAAGGAGGGCGAATGGGGCACGGCGGAGCGGCTCGCCGAGCTGAACGCCGCGGTGTTCTCGATCGATTCGCCGCATCACGGCTCACGCGCCGGGGCGATGGCCAGCCCACTTGCCGCCACGTTCTCGTTCTTTGGCATCGACGCCGACACGCAGAGCTTCGTCATCGGTCGCGCGCGCGACAATTTTCGCCAAATGAGCGCCGATCAACTCGGCCTTGTGCGGCTTATCAACTCGCTGAAGGATACCGACCTGCTGCCCCTCGGCGCGCCCGACGGCGAGCCGGACTTCGATACATCGCACATCCTCTACATTGGTCACTCATTCGGCTCCGTGCAGGGTGCGACCCTCTTCGCGACGGCTCCCGAGGTTGGCGCGGCGGTGTGGAATGTCGGCGGCGACGTGCTGACGACACTTTTGCGAGACTCGAACACCTTTGCAATTCTGGTCAACAGCCTGCGACCAGCCGGCATCTCCGACGGCGAGGTTGCGCGTTTTTTCGCGCTGATTCAGGCGATTGTCGATCCGGGCGATCCCATCAATTACGCGCGCTATGGCACGCTCGAGGCGCTACCCGGGATCAAAGACTGGAAGCCACGCGACGTGCTCGTGCAAGAGGTAATCGATGATCGCATCGTGCCGAACTCCACAAGTGAGGCGCTCGCGCGCGCCGCACACCTTACGCTCGTAGACCCCGTTCGTCCGATAAGCGGCCTTGTCAGTGCGCCCGCACCACTAAGCGGGAACCTCAGCAGCGGAGCCACTGGCGCGATAAGCCAGTTCGATTTTGTCGAAGGCGGCAAAACGGCGGAGCATGGCGCGCTTATCTTTTCACCGCTGGCGATCGCCCAGTACCGCGGCTTTTTTCAGAGCTACCTGAAAGACGGCAGAGCCACCGTCCCGCCATCCTACCCGGACGGGCATCCGCTCCCAAAACCTTGAGCGCGCTGTGCCTCGGCCGCACCTTGGCGCGCTAACTCGGCGAAGGGCGACGACCCCACCGGCATCACTTTTCAAGGCGTCACGGTGGGCTCGCGGCAAAACTTTGCGAAACCGCAACGGTCCGTTTTGAGGCCCTGACTTGGTCTATGCTTGGCACCCGGTCCGGAGCAAATTACGGACCCAGGAAAGCCATCGATCGGTGAATTGACCGTGCCCCGCCCCCCCATTTCTCAATCGCTCGTCGGCGAGGCTGACCCATTCGACTTGAGCGGCACCACGATCGCCGACAAATACCGTGTCGATGCCTTGATTGGCGTCGGCGGATTCGGGGTCGTCTATCGCGGCGAACACATGGGGTTTGCGGAACCAATCGCCATCAAGTGCCTGAAGCTACCCGGCACGCTGAGCGAAGACGACCGCTCGAAGTTTCTCACTCGCTTGCAAGACGAGGGGCGGGTCTTGCATCGGCTCTCGAAGCAGACCAACGGCATCGTGCAGGCCCTCGACGTGGGAGCGGTCACCGCGCCGAGTGGGCAGTGGGTTCCCTATCTCATCCTCGAGTGGCTGCAAGGCACCACGCTCGCGCAGTTTCTGACGGAGCGGCGCCAGGCCGGGCAAGCGCGGTTCACGCTCGAAGAAGCGCTCGAATTGCTGCAGCCTGCAGCGGACGCACTGGCGATGGCGCACCGGCAAAAAATCGCGCATCGGGACGTGAAGCCCGAGAACCTGTTTGTGACGGAAGTCGACGGCAGGAGGACCGTGAAAGTCCTCGACTTCGGAATCGCAAAGGTGCTCACCCACCACGCGAATTTCGCATCCGTAGCGACTCAGAAAACTGCGAGCGCCTTCACTCCGCGTTACGGTGCGCCCGAGCAGTTCAACAAGAAGCGCGGTGCGACAGGCCCATGGACCGACGTGTTTGGCCTGGCCTTGATCGTCGTAGAATTGCTCACCGGTGAGCGCGCCCTCGACGGCGATGATGCGACGCAACTTTACATCTCGGCCGCCGACCCAGCCTCACGCCCAACACCTCGTCACCATGGCGTCACGACGAACGACGCGGTCGAAGAGGTGTTCGCCGTGGCACTCGCCGTCGATCCGGCGGAGCGTTTCGCCGACGCGGGGTTGTTCTGGAGGGCGCTTCGTGACGCCGCGGGGCAGCCTGTTTCAAGCGATACGCCCCTTGCAGACGTGTCCGACACCGGCGAGTTCGTGCAGCGCACCGGCATCGACTTCGAGGGCGAGACGACGAAATTAAGCGACACCAAGCTCCTTTTCGACGCGCCCGTCGGAAGCCCTGTTTTGGTTGAGAAAACCGACGGCAAGCCCGCGCTCCACGCTCTGAAAACCGTCCATTCGAAAGTGGCTCCGGTGCTGCAGGCAACCGAGGAACCGACACCAGAGCCGGCTACGCGCCCGGAACGTTCGAGCGGCGAGGACTCGAATTCGGGCGCAGCCTCGACGGCGAGCGCCGGTGCGCCGAGCGCGACTCCACCGGGTGGCGAGAAAAGACCTGGTCGCGAGAAAAGGCTACCTTTCGTCCCGTTCTTGGTCGGGCTGTCGCTTGCCGGAGCCGCAGCGCTCTATTGGCAACTCATGTCGATCGGGCCAACCGAAGTCGAACGGAAAGCTCGTACCAATTCGGCGCTCGTGAAAGCGGGGCAGCATCCAAGCGGATTGATGGGCGACAAGAGCACGTCTGCGGCTCTGTCTGCCTCGGCAGCGTTGTCTGCCTCGGCAGCGTTGTCTGCCTCGGCAGCGCTGTCTGCCTCGGCGGCGCTGTCTGCCTCGGCAGCGCTGTCGGGCAGCGTCGCCGCGATTCCGAGTGGCGCTGGCGGTGCCGGCGGTGGCAGCGACCACACCGGCGGTGCAGGTGGCGCGCCAGCCCCGTTGCCGGTCGCCCCTCCGATTGGAATGGTGAGAATCGATCCTGCGGCTGGCGAGCGTTCGTTTTTTTTCGACCGAGCCGAGGTCTCCACCAAAGCCTATCTCGAGTGCGTCATGGGCGGCCGCTGCAAAAAAGCGACCCGCATCGTGTTGACCGATGAGTCCGCCCGCGCATTCGGCGTCCCCGAAGGTGGTGACGCGCTCGCGCCTGACAAACTCGCGGTTGCCTGGGAAAAACGCTGCAACCAAACACGCGGCGCGAGTGACCATCCAATCAACTGCGTCAGTCACGGCAGCGCGGAAGATTACTGCACCTGGCGACACCGGCGCTTGCCAACTTCTGCGGAATGGACGCTGGCCGCGAACGTCGGCGCGAAGCGTCGCCACCCTTGGGGTGAAGAGGCCCCGGCGTGCGCTTTCGCCTGTTTCGGGTTGAACGGAAGCTGCGTCGGCACCACCTCGGCGATCGCGAGTTGCGCCATTGGCTCACACCAGCGCGACGTGACGAGCGAGGGCATTCTCGACCTTGCGGGGAACGTGGCGGAATGGGTCAGCGACGAAAGCTCGCAGCCGGCCGGCGATGGTCCCCACTGGCGCACGCTGCGAGGCGGCAGCTTCCTCGACGAAGGCCCCACCCTTGATCTCGCCCTCGAGCGCTCTGCCCCTCCGGTCACCGCGTATGTTTCGGTCGGCTTCCGCTGCGCGCTCGACGCTCCGTGAGACCCCTCGTCGGTGTCGAGAGCGGCCTGAAGACGCGACCACCGAAACGAGTCCCATCGCACGTCGCCGTTCGTGACGCTTGCTCCCCCGCTTCCTCGGCGCTTACATCGCAACACCATGAGTTCCTATCCCCTGCCGTTGCTTGGAGCCGCAAATCCGTCGACCCGCGCAGACGGAACGAATCCAGGCTCGTTTGCGAACCCTCCCGACCTCGGGGGAGCCCGCACCTACTCGTCTCCGGATTCGCCTGGAATGCCTGAGCCGAGCACAAAAACGGCCTGGGACTTCATGCCCGACGACTGGCTGCGAGTGAATGGCCGCTGGCAGGCACCGGTGGGATTCGAGCCCATCACGCAGCTCGAGTTCGCCCGCCTCGGTGTCGTCACACCCGAAATGACTCGCGTCGCTGCCCGCGAGCCGCATCTGACGGCCGAACAAATACGGGACGAAGTGGCCGCTGGACGGATGATCATCCCGGCGAACCGCCATCATCTCGGCATGCAGCTCGAACCGATGGCGATCGGGCGCGCAAGTCGCACGAAAATCAATGCGAACATGGGGGCTTCGCCCGTCTCGAGCGGCACCGACGAAGAGGTAGAAAAACTCCATTGGGCCGAACGTTGGGGCGCCGACACGGTGATGGATCTCTCAACGGGAGGCGACCTCGATGCCTGCCGGTCGGCCATCATTCAAGCGAGCCGCGTGCCGATCGGGACCGTACCTATCTATTCGATGATCCTTGGTCGGAAGCTCGAAGACCTCGACGAAGAGTCGATCATGACCGAGCTCGAACATCAGGCAGAGCAAGGAGTCGATTACTTCACGATCCACGCGGGAGTGTTGCTCGAACACCTGCCCCTCTTGAGGAGCCGTCTCATCGGCGTCGTGTCCCGAGGCGGCTCATTGCTCGCGAAGTGGATGCTGACGCACAAGAAGGAGAACCCCATGTTCACTGCGTTCGAGCGGATTTGCGCGCTGATGCGGCGTTACGATGTCTCGTTCTCGCTTGGGGACGGCCTGCGCCCCGGTGGCCTCGCCGATGCGAGTGACGCCGCGCAACTTGCGGAGCTAGCAACGCTCGGGAAGCTCACCGAACGCGCGTGGAAAATGGGGTGCCAGGTGATGGTCGAAGGCCCCGGCCACGTCCCGTTCGATCAGATCGAGTTCAACATGAAGCTCGAACGACGCCTGTGTCATGGCGCGCCATTCTACGTATTGGGTCCTCTCGTCACGGATGTTTTTCCCGGCTACGATCACATCACGAGCTGCATTGGTGCGACGTCCGCGGCCTACCACGGCGCGAGCATGCTCTGTTATGTGACGCCCAAAGAACACCTCGGCCTCCCGAAAAAAGACGACGTCAAACAAGGGTGCATCGCTTACAAAATTGCGGCGCACGCAGCCGACGTCGCGCTCGGGATCCCCGGCACGCGCAACTGGGATGACGACCTCACGAAGGCCCGCGCCGCGCTCAACTGGGAAAAGCATTTCGAGCTCGCCTTCGACACCGACTTTGCGCGCGCGCTTCACGACGAGGACCTCGACGTGGACACCGACTTCTGTGCGATGTGCGGCCACGACTGGTGCTCGGTTCGCATCAGCAAAGAGATTCAAGAGATGGCTTCGGGCAAAGCCGAGGGCTTTGAGCGCGAAGTCACGGGGAAGTCAGCGCCACTTTCCACGGAACAGCAGGCCATTCTCGAACAGCGCGGAGTGCTCAGCTCCGAGGAGCTCCACCGGCTCGCATCGAAGACCAAGCGCGCCGTTGGCGGCGAGGCTGGGAAGGCGTCTTGCCACAGTGACAACGTCGACGACATCACGGCCAAACAATTCCAGGAACGCCTGATTTTGCTGCGCCGAAAAGATGTTCATTCCGAGGTTGGCTGAAGACCTCACTCCCCGAACAGCGCCTTTGTTTCGCTTCACTCCGCTGAATTTTTTTTGACTCGAGTGTCGTCCCAATGGACCTAGCTGCCGGAATGTACGTGACGCCCAACGTCTGCCTTATCCGGCAGGTCGGCGAAGGGGGCATGGGCTCGGTGTGGCTTGCCGAACACCAGGCGCTCCACACCCATGTTGCCGTCAAGTTCGTGTCGGCCGAACTCGCCAAGACCGAGCCGCTGATTCTCGAGCGCTTCAAGCGGGAGGCGGCACTCTGCGCGCAAATCAAAAGCCCATACGTCGTGCAGACGTACGATCATGGGGTGATGGCCGACGGGCGGCCGTACATCGTCATGGAGCTGCTCGAGGGTGAAAGCCTCCAGGACCGGCTCAACCGCAGCGGGCCCCTCAGCTTTACGGACACGAGGACGGTTATTTCGCAGACGTGCAAGGCTCTCACCCGTGCTCACAAACTTGGGATCGTTCACCGCGACATCAAGCCGGACAATCTTTTCCTGACGCCAGATGAGGACGGTCCGTTTCTCTTGAAGGTGCTCGATTTCGGGATCGCTAAGCAGACGGGACTCTCACGGAGCTCGAAGATGACCTCCACCGGCTCGATGGTCGGAACGCCGGAATACATGAGTCCTGAACAAGTCCTCAAGGGCGAGGCGGTCGACTTTCGCAGTGATCTCTGGGCCGTCGCCGTCGTGGCGTACCATTGCCTGACCGGCAACGTTCCGTTTCAGGCGGAGACCCTCGGGTCGCTCTGTGTGGCCATCGCCAACGCACGCTTTAAGCGCCCGGGTGAGGTGCGGACGGACCTGCCGCCAAGCGTGGATGCGTGGTTCAAAAACGCCCTGGCGCTGGAGCCGAGCGAGCGCAACGCCTCGGCCAAAGAGCTCGCGCAAACGTTCGCATTGGCGTTGCTGCCGGGCGAGATCAGCGATGACCCGTCCCTGCTCGACGGTTCGCTGGTGCCGCTCGAGCCGCTGGGCTTCGGCATGAATGCCGGCCAGTCGAGCAAGCATCGAGCACTCGGACTCCCCTCGGACGCAACCGTCGCGGCGCAAACCCACGCTTCTCATGGGCCGGGTTTCAAAGCCTCGAACACGAACCTCGCGTCGTCGCGAGGGCGGACCGTTGCACTCGGCGCCGTGGCCGCGCTCGCACTCGGCTCGTCAATCGTCTATTTCTACCTCTCAGACCCCCACCGCGGCGCTCGGACGCGTTCACCAAGGGACGCGGGAGGCAACGCGTCGGAAACCGGCAGCGCCCAGGTGCTGGTGGCCTCGGGGGCCCCGCCGGTCGAAGCTTCAGCGATCGTTACGCCTCGTGCGAGTGCAAGTGGCTCGGGAGCGCAAGCGCCCATCGTCGCCTCACCGACGCAACCCAAAACGAACACGAGCAGCGGGCCAGTTCCGCAACCTCCCACTCAGGGAGGCTCCCCGGTCGCGCGCCCAAACGTCCGCACGCCGCCGCCAGTCATCGACCGCGGTTTTTAGAGCGAAAACACGCCCTCGTGCCCGCGCTCGAGTTGCCGCCGGATGCGCGCAACCGAGCGTTCCTGGTGACCGATCCTATTCACGGACTGCACGGCGTCTCTCTTCGCTCTTAAGACGCGAACGTGAGCGCTCGTCGGCGCTCATTTCGGGGGTGGGGGCGCAATCGTATCGGCCGGGCTACCCGTCGCTAACAGATGCAGCTGCGAGCCTTGATAGAATCGGAAAATGAGGCGACCAAGCACGATGCGCTCGCTGCCCTTCAACGGGACGTGCTCCTTCGCCTTTAATTTGCGGTCGTTCACGACGATTGGATTGCTCTGGCCCACGTCGCAGATGGCGACACTTTCATGGGTGAGCCAGCGCAACTCACAATGGGTGGCAGACAGCGAGTAATCCGGAATGACGATGTGGTTGAGACCCGCCTTCCGACCGATGCGCACCGGCAGGGTCTGAAAAGGAATGATGAAAACGAGATCCGTGACACTGCTCGTCTCGGCCTCGAGGGCGGACGGCGCAGCTCCGCGCTGTTGCATCTGGGCCATCAGATCGCTCAGCTGGACCTGCATCGTTCGGCCGGCGAAATTCTCTTCCTCTACCGCCTCGGCAACGCGACCAATTCCCACCATTGCGGGCCTCACGTACCGTTGACGAAAGCGAACCGGCCCGAGGTCCCTCAGGTCTTTTGCGAGATCGCGAATGTTCGTCCGACTTGCTTGTTCGGCCACGCGAGCGTCCTCTAGTGTCTTTTCAAAGGTACAGCAGGATCCTGCACTGTGTCCCACCCTTTTGGGTGGAGTGCAATCGCATCGAGCAGGAGCGCCCGCATCCCATCGCTCACTTCGGCGAGTCCTTGTGCAAAAAGGAACCGAGATACGACGACCAAATAGACAGCACCCGGCGACCCACCGGGAAAGGTAGGCCCACCGGGCACGTCCATTCGGTCACTGCTCTGCGCTGAACCGCACGCGGCGAAAGCCCGCTCAGCGAAGAGCCAGAAAGCCGTTCACGTCGCCGTCCTTGACGACACCCTGGACGCGCAGGCCGGGCAACAGCTGGTTTGCCGTTGTCAGAGCCGCGGTGACATAGAACTCCGATTCGTTGTTGACGAGGAGGTCCCCCAGGATCCCGAGACGGAGGCTATCGGCCGTGAAGCCGAGCGCCTCGACCTCCATGTTCATCGCGGGAGTCGTGACGTTCGCGACGCGCACCGGCGCCGGGTTTCCGGTCGTCGGGAGCACGAAGGCGACGTAATCGTCATCGGCATCCGTTCCGGCGAGCGGCCAGTCGGCCACCACCGCCAGCAGCTTGCCATCTGGGCTCCACGCCATCGAGTTGAGCGAAGTGCTTGGACCGTACAATTTGCCCACGGCTGGGATCATCGTGAAGGCGGTGAGCTTCGTCGCCGTCATGTCGACGAGCTTCGCGCCGTAAATCTGAATATTTCCGTTGGTTTTCTCGTTGGCACCAAAAGCGACGCTGAGGCCGTCGGGCGAGAGCTGAAAGTTCGTGATCTCGGCGCCCATGAGCATCGCCTGCGCCCCTACGATGGTGGGGTTCATGCCGTTCGCGTCGGCCTTGTAAAGCATCGCCACGCCGTTGTTGTGGGAGCTACGGAAGTAGAGCTTACCGTCGGCTCCGAACTGCACGCCGGTCTTGACCTGTTTCGAGCTGCCGTTCAACAACGCGACGTCGATGACCGGCGTCAGCGCGGGCGCCATCGCGGCCGTGTCGGTGACGTAGAGGTTGACGACGCCGTCCACCATGCCGAGATCACCGACGACTGCGAGGTGCGTGTTGTCACTCCACGCGGTGCTGGCGCTCGGCTCTTGGGTGGCGGACGGCGAAGGGGTAACGACCTTCGGCGTCTTGTTCGAACCGTCGGTCGGCACGACGTGAATGAGGTGCTGCTGATTTATCGCGGCATCGGCTCGGAACGCGAGCAACTTGCCGTCGGGCGAGAACGAGACGTTCGAGAGTTCGATCGAAGCGGCGATGTTGGCGGCGCCCGTCAAGTCCGCGACGAGGATTGGCACGCCGCTGCCGTCCGCCTGGCCGACATAGATCTTCGCTTTACCGGCATCGGCGCGGAACGCGAGGGCGAGAAGCTTGCCATCATGCGACTGCGCGATTTCGTAAACTTCCTCGATTTTCGTCACGCCGGGTACCTGGATCTTCTTCGGGATCCCGTCCGGGAAAGCCACCCCGGCGAACTCGTGCGTTCCGTCCGTGGCGAAGTCTCCCCAGTACATGAAGCTCGGCTTCGAGGGGGGGACCGGCATACCGCCGGCGCCGCCCTGGCCCACGGAGCCACCGGCGCCACCTGCGCCACCTGCACCAGGTGCGCCACCTGTGCCCACCGTCATGTCACCACCGGCGCCGACCGGCGCTGCACCGCCCTGCCCCACGACCGAGGACGTCGAGCCGCCAATGTCCGTGGTCGAAGAAGTCGATCCACCCGTGCCCGTCGCCGTCGACGCGGAGGTGGCGGCCGTCTCTTTGGTGCCGTTGCCGCCGCACGCGGCCAGCGCGCTCACGCCAAGGGCCAAGAGGGAAAGCGAAATTCTGGCGGGAAAAAGGATACGCACGTTGAAGCTCCTTGGGGCGCCGCTCGGACGCTGAGGGTGACGTGGAACCATCGCGGCTCCACCATTTTGGGCTGTATGGCCTAAGGTTCGACTGGGAGTCAATGGGTTCCAGTGCCACTGCCCGACAACGCATCGGTTCGACATTTGTTCGCAGCGTGCTGACGATAGGCTGCGCTCACGCTCGGTCCCGCCGTCGCGCTGGCAGACGCGCCCATGATGGACCGGGCGTTTTTTCACCAGACGATCGATTGGTCCGGCGTGTCGGAGACCGGTGGCACGCCCGTGCGCTCCCGCGTCGATGGCCACACACGGGCGCGCTAGCCACCTGAACGGGCCCATCCGTGCTACTCGAAGGACCGTATGGGCAAGCAGCGCTCGTGCTCGCTCTGTGGCGCTTGCGTCGGCGAGAACGTGGCGGCGCACGAATGCCCGCATGCGGAGGCTTGCCATTACGCGCTCGATGACGCGGGAATGCCGCTCGATTGGCGCACCCCATCCTGCATGGAGTGCCAAGACCGGCATGGCGGCGGGCACGGCAGCGAGCGCATTGGACTGACGGACAAAGCTTGGCAGTTGCTCGGCCGCAAAAACTAGAATGCCGCGCCCGGGCGTGGGGTGCGATACCCGTCCATCGTTGACGGTTTTGGTGTCAGGACATCGTTGACACTTCAATAGGGCGCAACCTCTTGAAAGAAGGGGGTCAGGCGCTGCTGAACGGCAACAGCATCTGCCCGGGCGGCGGACAAGCCAGACCAAAGTCGACGACGACGCCGGTACGTTTCCCATCTCGGTGACGGCGGGGTATTGGTACGGCGACGCCAAGCCCGACCTCGCCGTGGCGAACAGCGACAGCCACGTTGCGACGTTCGGCCACGTTGCGGATCTCTCCCGGTTCGCACGACGATTGTCGCCACGCTTGCCGGCGATGGGTGCTCCCTTCGATGCTCTCCGGAGCGGGTGAACGCGCCGACCTCGACGCTCCCTGCGGGTTGGTATGCTTAGGCGAACATGTTGCGGTTTCGGGGTAGAATGAGCGTATGACGTTTCGACTTCCGGTGTCGGGTTGGGTGGTGGGGGCGACCTGCGCCGTTGTGCTGACGGGCGCGTGCACCTCGCTCCTCGGTTCCTTCGAGGAGGCACCTGCCGTAGCGGTGACCTCGACGTCGGGGACAGGCGGGCCGCGAGCTCTGGCGTAGGCGGCGTGGGTGGCGTAGGTGGCGTAGGTGGCGTAGGTGGCGCGGAGCCGGTGACCGTGTTCGGCTGCGCCTGGGCCAACCCGTCGCACCAGCCGATTGGGAAGCCGTCGAACTCCACAGTGGCTGTCGAGTCGGTCCACGTCGTGTCCCGCAGCAGCGCGAAGGCGCGCGTTGTCGTCACCGAGTTCGATTCGGTCACTTCGATGCGGTGGCTCGCCATCTACGGACCGGGCATTTCTTACTCTACTTATCCGAAGGAATTCGAAGGAATCCTCGATGTCGGTCGGCTCGGGCCAAGCTCGATTGGCATCTTGATTTTGACGAAAAACGTCAATCAGGTCTACGGGGTGGCGATGCTCGAGGTCCCCGATTCACCCGATACCCCTGCGGTCGCCGATGCGAACGTGACGACCGTGTTACCTCCCACGGGGTGGCCGGTGGACGGGGCTCCCGGCGCGATACCTGGCAAGTTCGACGGGCGTTTCGTCGTCACCGATAGCCAAGTGGGTAGTTGGGCGATCGACTACGCGCTCGGTTACCGCACCGGAAAGGGCGCCTACGTTGCGACGTTCGGCCACACGAAGAACACGGCGCCAGGTTCGTCGCCTTTCGTGATCACGCCACCTGGTTACGCAAGCACCGAGCAGGACATTCAGCTCAACACTAGGCTCTTGCACATTCCGGCGGCGAATGCGCCGAGCGGAAAGTCGACGACGTACGTCTACCTAGGCAATCCGTCGCCAAACTCGAAAAATGCTGAGTTCGCGGCCGATGCGTCGACCAAGGGTTTCGTCACTCCGCGCGACCTGGGCCTCGCGGCCGTCGTTGGGATGATGGGTCGTCCCGACGGATTCAACGTCGCTCTGGCGACCGTTGGGAACAATCTCGGCGTCCACACGTACAAGCTTCCGTTCGCGAAGCTCGGCAACTTCACCCTCGATGATGTGCCGACGACGGTCACCTTGAACGGCTTCGGCTACATTCCGGTTGGCGAAACGGCGGTCGATTGGTTCGGTGACGTCTTCACGTTGATTGGGGCCGGCCAGTTTCTCAACGAGGGGGTGGCTCCACTCAAGTTCGCATTCTTCGATGCGGCTGCGCGCGAGCGGGGGCACGGAGAGCTACCGTTCACCGGTAATCTCGAAGTTGGGACGACTCGGCTTTCGGTCAACCGAGTCTCGGCGACGAGCTCCGACACGTCGGGGGATGCGTTGATGCGCGAGTTCGAAGTCGCGTGGATCGAGCGACAGAAGTCGATGATGGGAGCGTCGTTCGATGTCGTTTATTACGACCGCCTGAAGTGTGACGCGAGCGAACCTAACCCGTAAAGACGGCGCCGATCGCGCGGCCGGAGTCACCGCGGGCGCCGTCAAGCCACTACCCCGTGGAACACCGCTGCGTCGAGATTTTGGTCGAGGGCTCTAACCCCTCGATTCGTTCGAATCGAGGACCGCAGCAGAGCGTACCTTCTTGCGTGAGCACCGGACCGAAATGAGCAACGACGGCGTCCCCGAAAAGATGGCTGCAGCGATCAGTTTGGGCCGCAGCCGGGCTCTGCAGCCTTTGGCTCCGGTTTTGCGGACCCCGCGGGTGACGTCGCGATTGCGGCGGCCGCGGCCAAGCCCTGGCAGGCGGCGAGCTTGCCGTTGTGCTTGCAGAACTCCACCTTGATCGTCGCCGAGTCGATGGCGGAGAATTTGTATTTACCGTTGGCGAGCCACATCGGGCTGGCACGGAAGCCGAGCGCCTCGGTGGCGCGAAACGATGCTTCGAGCAAGCGCTTGCCCTCTTCGCCTTCGGAGCATTTTCGTATCACGCCGGCATCGATACCGGTCGTGGCGCCCGCGCAGGTCTCCCACGCTTCGCTGAGGATCTCCTTGTTGCGGCACCACACGTAGTCGAGGAACTTGAACGCGCGACCGTAGTGCTTCATCGCGCACACCTCGCGCAAATCCTCCGCGACTTCGCCTGGCCCGTGCATCGAGGTGAAGCCGCCGGCAGCGTCGCCGTCTCCGATGTAGTTGACCGAGAAGTCGAGCTTCGACTTGCTCTTCTTGAAGTCGTCGAGCACGTCGCCCATGGCGTTGATGCCCCTTACCGCGAACGGGCACTGCGACATGATCGCCACTTCCAGCGTCCCCGGCGTCTCTTTGCGGCAACCGAGCGACAGCTTGCACTCGTCGAGCTCGCAGCCCCCGTCGTCGGCGCAGAGCGGGTTCCAATCGCCCATCGACCGCGCGCGCAGGCCGCCAGAGTCCTTCAAAAACCGTCCGAACTGCGCGAGCGCTTCCTTGTCGGCGTCGAGCGTGGCGTCGAACACCGCCGCTGGCAGCTTGCTCGGCTGGATCGCAAGAAACAGCTCCTTTGCTTCCGGCTCGCTGTAGTCGAGGATCCGCACCGCGGGATTTTCGATCATTCGCGATAATATTTTTTGCAGCCGCCGTGGATCGCAGTCGTCGCAGCGCTTGTCGCCGATGAGCGTCACGTTGACCTTCGGCGGCGGCGGGAACTCCGCGCACGCCTGCGGCGGAGCTTCGGCGTAGGCGCCGCAGATCGCGCGCATGAAGTCCTTGGGCCGCCGGCCGCCTTGGTACTCATTGCCAGCAATGTAGATGGTCGGTGAGCCGAGCGCGCCCGCCGCCGCCGAGCGATTGAATGACGCGCCGAGCAACTGCGAGCCCTCGCCCGTGTCCATGCAGCGGCGAATTATTTCGACTGGGGCGCCGACTTCGCGTGCGCAATCCTCCCAGTTGCTAGCGACCTCGCCCGAATTCCGGTTCTGGCACAGGATCAGCTCGAACCAGTGTGGCGTGTATTTCATCGCACACTCCTGAGCGATGTCGCCGCGAACCTCTTTCGGTCCGTGCATCGACGACAGGCCGTCCTCGCCGCCGGTGTTGCCGATGTAGTCCACGTGCAGTTGCACGCGTTCGCCCAGCTTTTCCACAGCGAGCTTGAGACCGGTCTCGGCTTGCACGCCGTACGGGCACTGGCTCATCACATACAGCTGCACCGGCACCACTGGGCCCCGTGGCGCGCTCGGCTC
>CANMZR010000071.1 GCA_947502375.1 Polyangiaceae bacterium | reverse complement strand
CGAAGCATTTTGGCTCGGCTTTGGGGGCTTCGGGACAGGCGCCGACACCGTGACAGGCTGGGTGGCAACGGCGCTCCGGGTCGCTGCTAGCTCGTGGAGTCGCAGCTCATGGGCGTCCGCGCGGGCCTCGGCTGCGGCCAGCAGGTCTTCTGCCCCCAGTCGGGCCGAACGCTCCGACGCGAGGTTGGCGAGGAGCTCGGGGACCGGATCGTCGCCGAGCATCGGCTCGGTACCCGTCGGTGCTGGAGCGGGCAGCGCCGGCGGCTCGGTGGGGAGGAGCAGCTGCGCGAGCGACTTTCGAAAACCGATGAGAAAGGCCATGGTACGGCGTCCACGCTGGACCTATCTGGGCGTCTTGTCACTCGAGACCTTTACCCGACGCTCGCCCCCGCTCAGGCCGCGTCGCGGTCCTTCACGGCGCATGCTCCTTGCGAGACGCTCGGATGTTTGTTGTACTTCCAAAGGTGAACCCGACCACTTTCATGCGTGTGCCCTCCAAGTTTTGGTGGCTCGCCGGCATGACGACACTCAGCGTTTTTAGCCTCTTTTGTGGTGGCACGGTGATCGACAACCGTGTGAGTGGCGCGGGCGCGACAAGTGCGACGGGGCCAGGTTCGTCGACGGGGTCGGAGCCGCCGAGCTTCGGGGCATGCTCGGCGGCGGGCACCTGCGTGTTGGTGCCGCATCTGTGTTGCGCCGTGTGTGGCCAACCACAATTGCCCGACGTGGACGCCGTCGCGGCCTCGTCGGTGGCGGCGGACAGCCAGTCCAAGTGCGGTGCGAACAGCGCGTGCCCCAAGTGTGCCACTCAGGTGGCTCCCAATCTATTTGCCTACTGCGACCTGAATGCGGGCACTTGTCAGAAGGCCGACGTCGCTGGCACGGCCTACAGCCAATGCACCGTCGCCGAGGATTGCCAGCTTCGGAACGGTCTCGGATGCTGTACGTGCACGGGCCAGGACTCGTGGGTGGGCATCGCGAAAGCGACAGCGTCGGACCTCGAGAAAGTGCTCTGCGAGCAAGGTCAGGCTTGTGCAGAATGCGCCGCGGTTCCACCGCCCGGCCTCGTCGCTCAGTGCGACCAGGGCCATTGCGCGGCTCGGTTGCCCCCGTGACGGGCTGCGGAAAGTCGCAGCGTGGCCCGCATCCCCTTTAGCAAGCTGGACGTGGCGCTTGGTCAGGGCAAAGCGAAAGTCTGTTTCCCGCCGACACACGGGTACGCGAACGCACCGGGACCGCCCATGTTGACGCCGGCATTGCAGCCCGATTTGTCGTCGTCAATATAGGTATTCACAGCGGAAGTTCCCTTGTGAACGTAATCGAGGGTGGCACCGTTGCGGGCCACGGGGCGCGCCATGAACGCATCGCCAAGGCCGAGCCAATAGATGCCGTCGTTGTCGTAGGCGTCGAACTCGAGTCCATCGAATGCGTTGGCGGCGTAGGTCTTTTTGAGCTCGATGGCGATGCGCTTGATGTCTTCAGAAGCGCCAAAATAACTGGCGGTCATCTGCGGACCGTCCAGCGTTTCACCGTCTTTCGTGTGCACTCGGAGTCGAAACCCCGAGCCCACCATGAACGAGCAATAGGAGTCGCCGGAGCCGCCCACGTCGGCGGCGTGCACATCGACGAACAGGTAGCTCTGCATCGGGAACGTATGGTTTTGGTCGATGTTTCCCTCGCGAGCGAGCTCTGCGAAGGTGAGGCGATAAAGCCACGGGGCATAGGTGTCCATGAGCCCTTCGCGACGACCCGCGAACGTAGCGTAGCCGAGTGCGTCGAGGTCCACGGGTAGCGGCCGCAGGACGATCACGAGTCCGTCATCCAGTTTAGGCTGGTTGCCTGGGTTGTTCACATTCCAGCCGCTGAGGTCGCCGTCGGCCTGCTGGTCGGCTGAGCTGCCGCACGTCTTACCGTAACCGCCGCGGCTCTCGAAAACCCGGTTGTGCCCATCGCCGTAGTAGAAGATCGGATGCTCGGCCTCCATGCCTGGCTGCACTTGCGCAAAGGTTTTCATGCCGTCGCAGCGCTCCCATTTCTCGGTGCCGCCGTACGAGTAGACGCCTTCGATGTCGGCGCCGCGGCCCCAGCGCGCGAGCTCGGCTTGCATGCCGGTCGCCTTTGCGCCGCAGATCGCCACCGTGCCTCCGTTTTCGTTGGAGTAGACGGCTTGGTACCGCGCTTTCTCGTGCGACCAACCAAGCATGAGCGGCAGGTCGTCAAAGCGCTTTTTGACGGGCCACTTGAAGATCGGCGCGTGCTTGAGTCCCTCGGCGTTGACGCCAAGCGAGGCGGCGGGGATGAGCGCGGCTGTTCCGACGCAGGCCTTCTTTTCGGCGCCGTCGGCCGACAGCGTGGAGACGCGTACGCGCAACGGTTCTCCTGATTTTAGTGAGCCAACGTGCATGCCGTAAGTGAACTCGGTCGCACCCTGGTGAAGGACGAGGTGACCGATGAGGCCCGCGTCGCCGAGCACGTCGAGCACCAGCGCTTCGTTGCCGAGTTCGCTCCAGTCGGTGTCGGCCGAAAGTGCGGTCAGCGAGAGCGCATGTTCGCCTTCGCCGGGTGCGGTCGCGATGACGACCTCCGCATTCGCGCCGACCTCGACGCAGCCACCCGTCCATGCGCCGCCGGCGCCACTCGATCCGGCGTTTTGGGCGGTGCTCGTCGTTGCAGCGGTGGCACCTCCCACTCCGGTACCGCCCGGACCCACGCTCGACGCGGACGTGACACCGGCTGAGAGCCCCCCGTCGCTCTCGCCGCAGCCGAGCAGAAGGCTGCTCTCGAGTGCCGTGGCCACGAGTGCGAGAGCGCGGAAAGACGGAGTCCGCATCGCCATCTTTTCAGCCTTTTCGCTCGATCCCGAACGGCTCAGTTCAACCCGTCGATGATCGCATTCAGCACCGGGCTCGGCCGCATCGCAGCTGCGACCTTCGCCTGGTTAGGGTGGTAGTAGCCTCCGAGGTCCACCGGCTTGCCCTGTGCCTGGATGAGCTGGGCGTTGATGGTTGCCTCGTTCTGCGCGAGCGTCTTGGCGACTGGGGCGAAGCGTGCCGCGAGCTCCTCGTCCTTCGTTTGGGCTGCCAGGGCCTCGGCCCAGTAGCGCGCGAGATAGTAATGGCTACCGCGATTGTCGAGCTCGCCGACCTTGCGCGCGGGCGACTTGTTGGTGTCAAGGAAGCGCTCAATCGCCAGGTCGAGCGTGTCTGCAAGCAAGGCGGCACGCGCGTTGCCGTAGTTCGCGCCGATGTGCTCGAGCGACGCGCCGAGTGCCGAGAACTCTCCAAGCGAGTCCCAGCGAAGGTAGCCTTCCTTCTGGAATTGTTGGACGTGCTTCGGCGCCGAGCCCCCGGCTCCCGTCTCGAAGAGGCCACCACCCGCCAGCAGCGGGACGACCGAAAGCATCTTCGCCGAAGTGCCGAGCTCGAGGATCGGAAAGAGGTCGGTCAAGTAATCACGCAGCACATTGCCCGTCACCGAGATCGTTTCCTCCCCCTTTCGGATGCGTTCGAGCGAGAGCTTCATGGCGTCGTAGGGACAAAGGATGCGCAGCTCGAGACCGGTGGTGTCGTGCTCCTTCAGGTAGCGATTGACCTTCAAAATGAGTTGCGCGTCGTGGGCGCGGTTCGCGTCGAGCCAAAACACCGCCGGAGAGCCCGTTGCCCGAGCACGGCGGACCGCGAGTTTCACCCAATCACGGACGGGTAGATCGCGGGTCTGGCAAGCGCGGAAAATGTCGCCCGCCTCAACGAGTTGAGCCAGCACCGTCACCTCCGTTTCCTCGTCCACGATGCGCAACGTACCGGACGCCGACACGACGAAGGTTTTGTCGTGCGAGCCGTATTCTTCAGCCTTCTGGGCCATCAATCCGACGTTCGGGACGCTTCCCATCGTCGCCGGATCGTAGGCGCCATGGACGCGGCAGTCCTCGAAGACGGCCTGGTAGATCGACGCGTAGCAGCGGTCGGGGACGAGCGCCTTCGTGTCGGTGAGCTTGCCGTCCGGACCCCACATTTTTCCTGAATCCCGAACGATGACCGGCATCGACGCATCGATGATGACGTCACTTGGCACGTGCAGGTTCGTGATGCCCTTGTCGGAGTCCACCATCGCGAGGAGCGGTCGGCTTTCGTAGGTGGCCTTGATGTCGGCAAGAATTTCAGCCTTTTTCTCATCCGAAAGCGTCCCGAGCTTTTCGTAAACATCACCGAGGCCGTTGTTGGGGTTGATGCCAACGGCTTTGAAGGTTTCGCCGTGCTTCGCGAACAGGTCCTTGAAGTAGACCGTGACCGCGTGCCCGAACATGACCGGATCGCTCACCTTCATCATCGTCGCTTTGAGGTGAAGGGATACGAGCAGCCCGTTGGACTTTGCGTCGTCGAGCTCGCGCTCGTAAAAGGCGCGGAGCTTCTGGGCACTCAGTGCCGAGCAGTCGACGATGTCGCCCTCGGTGACGTGAAGGCCGGTCTTCAGCACCGTGATGGAACCCGCTGTCGTCACGAGCTCGAAGCGCAGGGTGGTGGCCTTGGTCGCGGTGAACGAGGTTTCACTCCCGAAGAAATCTCCGCTGTCCATGTGCGCGACGTGAGATTTCGATTCCGGGCTCCACTTGCCAAGACGGTGTGGATTTTTTCTCGAGAACGCTTTGACCGAAGCCGGCGAGCGGCGGTCCGAGTTGCCCTCGCGAAGCACCGGATTCACCGCGCTTCCAAGCACCTTGGCGTAGCGACCGTGAATCGCTTTTTCAGCGTCATCCTTCGGCGCCTCGGGGTAGTCCGGCAGGGCATAACCCTGCGACTGCAGCTCCTTGATGGCTTCTTTGAGTTGCGGGATCGAGGCCGAGATGTTGGGGAGCTTGATGATGTTCGCCTCCGCTCGGAGCGTCAGTGCACCCAGCGCGGCGAGGTGATCGGGAACGTGTTGCTCGGGCGGCAGCGAGTCGGTGAACTGAGCGAGAATGCGGCCTGCGAGCGAGATGTTGCGCGTTTCCACCGAGACCCCGGTCCCGCGCGTGAACGCCTGCACGATAGGCAGGAGGGAGTAGGTCGCAAGGGCGGGGGCTTCGTCGATCTCGGTCCAGATGATGGTGGATGTGGTCATGGTGCTCGCTCGTGAATGGGGCGCCCGGACCCCCCGGGCAGCGGAGGTCGGCGTACCATGGAATCCGCCCGAAGTCGGCATCGGAGCGGGTGCGCTGCCGCTCTCGAGGCGCGCTCGGTCGGGCTAACTTTGGGCGCGCGCGAGCCGGTCCTTGACCGCCGACCAGGCCTCGTCGTCGGGCACCGCTTCGACGACGATGCTGCGGCACCCCGCGTCATCGAGGCCGTGCAGAGTCGTGTAGAGCGCGGCCGCATAGCCCTCGGGGTCGGCTGGGAGAATGCAGTGCTTGACGGCCTGGCAAGAGCCGCGCGAGGGCGTTCGGAGAGCTTCGCTCGCCGCTGTCGAATGGCTGACGAGCGCGGTCTGCTCGCCAAGTTCAAGGAGCGTCGCGGCCAGAGCGTGGGCTTGGACGACCACGAGCCGTGCGCTCGGGGCATAATGTTTTTGCAGCATCCCCGGCGAACGAAGTGCGGCATGGTCGCTCCCGGAACGAGCCTTGTCGGAATGAACGTCGCCGCAGATCCGCCGAAGCTCCGCGAGCGCTGTGGCGCCGTGCCGGAGGACTGTGGGGACGGTCCCCGTGCAATCCACGACGGTGGATTCAATACCGTGCTTGCAGGTGCCGCCATCGAGAACGAGGTCCACGCGTCCGTCGAGGCTCTTCAGGGCGTGGGCCGCGGTGGTCGGCGACAATGCCTGAAAACGGTTGGCGCTCGGCGCCGCAAACGGACGTCCAAGGGCCCTCAGGAGCGTCCGTGCGACGGCATGGGCTGGGATGCGAATGCCGACCGTGGGGCCGCCTGCGGTGATGATGTCGGGGATCCGCCTCGGGTTGCGTTCCACGACCAGCGTCAGCGGACCCGGCCAGAACGCGGCAGCCAAGCGCTCGGCGGAGTCTGGCCAGAGGTTCGCGAGCGAGCGCGCGTCGTCGATGTCAGCCACATGGACGATGAGGGGGTTGTAAGCCGGACGGCCCTTCGCCTCGAAGATCCGCGCCGCAGCCTGCGGGTCGTCGGCGAGTGCAGCGAGGCCATAGACGGTCTCGGTCGGAAGCACGACGAGTCCACCTCGCCGGAGCACCGCGGCCGCCTGCTGAATCGCGGCTGGCTCAGGGAACAGCGGGTGAACGGTGAGCACCTCGGTCTTCATTGCGAATAAAAAGGCTATACCTTAGTTCGTCCGAAGCGCCTGAGTCCGAGCGAGTTCGTGAGGACGGAGACGCTCGAAAGGGACATGGCCGCGCTTGCGAGCACCGGGGAAAGCTGCCACCCCGTGAAGCGGTAGAGTGCGCCCGCTGCGATGGGGATCGCGAGCACGTTGTAAACACTCGCCAGAAACAAGTTCACGCGGATGGTACGCATGGCGGCTCGCGCTAGCGCCAGCGCAACCGGCAGGCTCCGAATTCCGCCGCGCAAGAGGGCGAGGTCGGCGGTCGTCACGGCGAGGTCGGCGGCTCCCGACACGGCGACGCCGACTTCGGCCACGGCCAGCGCGGGCGCGTCGTTGATGCCGTCGCCCACCATCGCGACCCGGTCGCCGCGTTCTCGGCGTGCTCGCACGAGCGCAGCTTTGCCCTCCGGCAACACTTCCGCCGTCACGTCTCGGATCCCCACTTCGGCGGCGATGGCCCGCGCCGTCCGCTCGCGATCACCCGTGAGCATGGCGACGCGGATCCCCACGCTCAAGAGCTGTGCGACGACGGCTCGCGCTTCGGGAGCAGGCTTGTCGGCGACCCCGATGACCCCGGCAATACAGCCATCGATGGCCACAAAAATCACAGTTTTTGCTGCTATCGAGAGCTTTTCTGCCACGGCCATGCTCGCTCCAAGCTCGATCTCTTTGGCCGTCATCCAGCGGTCCGTTCCGACGCGAACGAGTCGCCCGTCGACGCGGGCCTCGACTCCGTGGCCCGGCTCGTTTTGAAAGTCGGTGACGGCTCCGAGTGACAGGCCTCGCTCCCGCGCACACCGGACGACGGCTCGCGCAAGGGGGTGTTCGCTGCGCTCTTCGACCGCCGCGCCGAAGCTCAGAAGCTCGACCTCCGAGAGGCCGTCTTGTGGAAAAATGTCGGTGACCTCGGGCTTGCCGCTCGTCAGCGTGCCGGTCTTGTCCAGGAACACGAAGTCAACGTGGCTTGCGGCTTCGAGGGCTTCGCCACCTCGAAAGAGAATGCCAAGCTCGGCTCCGCGACCCGTGGCGACCGCGACGGCCGCGGGCGTCGCGAGCCCGAGCGCGCAAGGACACGCGATAACGAGCACGGCGACGAAACGTTCGACCGCCACGGCGACGCCGTGCCCACTCGAGTCCACCTTGAGCCACCCGAGCAGCGTCACGAGTGCGATGCCGAGAACCACAGGCACGAACACGCTGGCCACGACGTCGGCCAAGCGCGCACTCGGCGCTTTCGAACCTTGCGCGGACTCGACCGCTTCGATGATCCGGGCGAGCGTGGTCGCCGTGCCAACGCGCGTGACGCGAACGACGAGCGAGCCACTCTGGTTTTGCGTGCCACCGTACACGGTCGCTCCAGGCTGTTTTTCGATGGGTGCGCTCTCGCCTGTGAGCATCGACTCGTCCACGGCCGAGCGGCCTTCGATGACCACGCCGTCCGTCGGCATGCGCTCGCCGGGCCGGACGACGAACCGCTGCCCCGTTGACAGCGCCTCGATAGCGACCTCGCTCTCCACGTCACCCTTGGGCGAACTCTCGAGTCGATGGGCTTTCACGGGTGTCTGAGCGACCAGTGCGCGAACCGCGTCTGAGAGCCGGGTGCGTGCGCGATTCTCCAGCAGTTTACCTAGTAGAACGAACGTCGTGATGGCGCCGACGGCCTCGAAGTAAACGTTCGGTAACAGCGGGTGCAACTCCGGCAGCTGATCCGCGAAGAGCTGCGGAGCGAGCACAGCGACGGTCGAGTAACACCAGGCGGAACCGATCCCGAGCGCTACGAGACTGTTCATGTCCGCGCCGCCTCGGCGAAGTCTCGCGAACCCGCCGACGAAAAACCGCCTTCCTGGACCCACGAGCACGGACGTCCCAAGGACGAGTTGAACAAGGCGCGCAGTTCCCATTGCAGCCGCGGGTACGAGGCCGTGCGCCATCCCGAGGACGACGAGCGGCAGGGACAAGCCGAGGGCGGTCCAGAAGTGGCGGTTCAGGCGTTGGCTTTCCTGCTCGGTCGCGGCATGGCCGGGCGGCTTCGAAGCTTGGGAGCCGTCGGCCACGCCTCGAGCATCCGCCGGAGCGAGAGCGACGCCATAGCCCGCAGCTTCGATGGCACGAACGAGGCGGCTCTCCGGCACCGCCTCCGTGAGCACGAGGGTCACGCGCTCTGTCAGTAGGTTCACGGTCGCCGACTGGACGCCGGGAACCGCACCGACGGCGCGCTCGACGTGCCCGACGCAACTCGCGCAGTTCATTCCGGTGACCCGCAAAGTTACCCTGGAAACGTCATCTCCCCGTGGTGAAACGTCCGCCATTCGTCAGCCCCCACGGCGCACCACTCCGTGCGCGGTTTCGTTGAGGACATAGTGCGCCGGGAGGTGCTTTATCGCCGAGCGCAGCTGCCATTCGCCTTCGAAAAGCAACACCGGCCGACCGCGTACGTCGACCACCGTGAGGCCGACTCGGGATTGCCGCAGCTCCTCTAGGTTGACCTCGCCGCCATCATCGCGCGTGACCCAGCGGGCGAACGAACAGGCAATGCTCGCGAGCGAGGCCTCGACGTCGTATTCCGATTTCAACCGGTACTTCACGACTTCGAGCTGCAGTTGCCCGACCGCCCCGAGCACGACGTCTCCAGTGCGTCCCGCGGGTGGGCGATAGAGCTGGATTGTCCCTTCTTGTGCCAGCTGTTCGATGCCTTTGTTGAGCTGCTTGCGACGCATCGGATCGAGCATTTCAAGCCGCGAAAAGTGTTCGGGTGCGAAACTCGGAATGTCATCGAAGCGAAAGTCTGCGCCGTCCGTGAGCGTGTCGCCGATCTCGAATAACCCCGGATCGTGGATCCCCATCACGTCTCCCGCAAACGCCTCATCGACGATGCTGCGCTCTTGCGCGAGGAATTGAGTGGGGTTGGCGAGCCGTAGGTCCCGCCCCGACCGAACGTGCCGGACTTTCATGCCGCGGTTGAACTTACCGGAACAGATGCGAACGAACGCGACCCGGTCGCGGTGCGCTCGGTCCATGTTCGCTTGAATTTTGAAGACGAAAGCACTGAAGCGCGGGTCATCCGGGGCGATGGGACCGGCCGTCGTGGCGCGCGGCGCGGGCGGCGGCATGAGGTCGCAAAAGTGCTCGAGAAACGCTTCCAGGCCGAAGTTGTTGATGGCGCTACCGAAGAACATCGGTGAGACGTCGCCCGTCGTGAAGCGCTCCATGTCGAAGTCATCGCCCGCCGCTTCGAGCAACTCAGCCTCTTCCAGCAGCCGCTCGTAGCCGTCGTCGTCGAGTTCTTCCCGGAGGATCGGATCGTCAAGCCCCGTGACCTTGACGGGTGCCACTTCCGAGCCAAGTGCGGCGCTCGAACCTGCGCGCGTTTTATCGAACAAATACACGCGTTTTTCGACCCGGTGGTAAACGCCGCGGAAGGTGCCGCCTCGGAAGATTGGCCAGGTGACTGGGTAGACTCCGATGCCGAGGACGCGCTCCACTTCGCCGATGAGCTCGAACGGATCGCGACCCGGGCGGTCCATCTTATTGACGAAGGTGAAGATCGGGATCTTGCGCTGGCGGCAGACTCGAAAGAGTTTTTGAGTCTGCGCTTCGACCCCTTTTGCGCAATCGAGCAGCATCACCGCACCGTCCACGGCGTGGAGCGTGCGGTAGGTGTCTTCGCTGAAGTCGGCGTGGCCGGGGGTGTCGAGCAGGTTCATGCAGAGCCCGCGATAGGGGAACTGCATCACGCTCGTGGTGATGGAAATGCCGCGTTCTCGCTCCATTTCCATCCAATCACTGACTGCCGCCGAGCGCCCGCGCTTGGCCTTTACGGCGCCGGCGAGCTGGATGACGCCTCCGTAAAGCAGCAGCTTTTCCGTGAGCGTCGTCTTGCCCGCGTCCGGATGCGAAATGATGGCGAACGTCTTGCGGCGCGCGACTTCTTGAGCGAGGCGTGGATCGGCGAAAGACATGGGCGGCGCCTCTATAACGCAAAAAAGAGCAGGCGAGCGGGCGCTTCGCTGAGGCTCGGCAGACCCTCAGCACTCGGCGGACTTCAGCACTCGGCAGACCCTCAGCGCTCGGCGGACTTCAGCGCTCGGCGGACTTCAGCGCGTCGAGGCGATCATAGTGACGGTAGCCGAGTTTCTCGAGCGCGCTTTTTGGAGCGAGTCCGATGTCGACCAGGGTTTTTATCGAGTAAGTGCCGGCGAGCACCGGGGGCGCGTACGCGGCGATGGTCGCGTCATTCTGGAACGGCCCGAGCGGAAACAAGACCGCGTTCGGCGCAGAGTGAACGAAGTGCGCGCTCGACAACCGTGACCAACCCGGGACGCCGGGTGCGGTGATCTCGTGTGGCGTTGCAAGGAAGCGCCCACCCGTCAGGATTTCGAGTTGCTGCCCCACCTGCGCGACCAGACAACCGTCGGGGACGGCCCCACGAACTCGGCGGCCTCGTGGGTGCTCGTCGGTAGCGCGCGTGCGGACGTAAAGGCCACTGTGGTCGTCGGGGCGGGGCGCTGGTTGCCCTTCGGGGTTGTAAAATTGACCGCCGGGCAGCAGCGTCAACAGATTGAAGTCGGTGTGCTCTTCCCCCCATAAAACGCGCGATTCGACCTGCCCTGCCGTGAGCGGTAAATAGTCGAGAACACGCGTGACGTGAGCGCCGCCCTCGATGATGGACGCGAACGTATCCTCCGGTAGATCAAGGGCTCGAGCCGCCGCGATGAGCAACTGCACGCCCGCGTCGTGAAGGCCTGAGCCGAGGGCGAGGTAGCGCTCCTTGAAGCCCGAAACGGCCGGCTCGGGCCAGACGTTTTCCGGGTAAAGCTCAGGATATTGCGCCGCATTCGACGGGTCGCGCGGGGCGGGCGAGGCGAAGTAGCACTCCTTGAAATCGGGTTGTCCGCCGGCCACGACTGCCGTCTCCGTGTTGGGCGGCGTCCAGCCACGCTGGTACCAGTCGCCCGCGCGCAGGCACTCGGTTTTTTTTTCGATCGGTCGCGCAACGAAGCTTCGAAACGCATCGTAAAACGGTCGAAGGGCGGCTTGGTCCACCCGATGCCCAGTCACATGAACGAGGCCGTAGGTTCCAAACGCTTCGCAGAGTGCGGCACTTGCCCGCAGCCGCGCTAGCGGGTCATTCGAGGCGACATCGTTTAAGTCGACGATCGGGATGATTGGTTCGGACATGAAGACCCTCTCTGGCACAGGCTCTCGTGGGCGTCACCGGCCCTGTCGCCACAGCCCTCTGGCCTCGAGCGGGCGGTAGCTGGTCGAAGTTTTTTCCGTTGACGAAGGTTCGTGAGGAGCGGCGGTGTAGAAGCTTTTTTCGAGACGGCTGCTCGCAGGGCAAGAGCGCGTTCGAATCTCCTTGACCTTCTCTGAACGATCGTTAAGTTTAACGCCCGTTCACTCTATCTCCGCGTTTTTCAGTTCCCCGTGTCAAAGCGCCCACGAACCCCCGAAGTCGCGAACGCCGTCCGCGCAGGAATGGTCGAAGCCGCCACGAGCGTGTTCGCAAAACGGGGCTACGCCGCCGCGACGATGAAAGAAATCGCGGCTGAAGCAGGCTGCACCGCGCCGTCGTTCTACAACTACTTCACTGGCAAAGAGCAGCTCTTCGAGGCATTGCTCGCGCGCACCTTTGAGGAGATCATAGCGACGCTGATCGACGAGCCACCGGTGCCGAAGGGCTTCGGCGGTCGGCTCGATGCCCTGATGCGGCGGCAGTTTGCCCTCGTCGATCGGCGCCGGGACACGTTTCGCGTTCTCCTTTCGGCGCAAGTGGCTCCGCCCGAGGTGCCAGCGGCGCCTGACGGGATCCGTCGCCAACCCGCAGCTTACCAGCGCCTGATGGGGCTGCTCGCCGCGTGGTTCGCGGACGCGGCCGGGGGCAAGCGGGTCGGGCGGCTGAGCCCCGAAGATGCCGCGATGGTCTACCTCGCGCTGGCCCAAGCTTTCCAGTTCCAATGGATGACGGAGCACCCCTCGGGATGCTTTGTCGATCAAGTGAAGCTCGTGCGGGAGGTCTTTCTCCACGGTATGGGACGGGTGGCGGGTCCGGGCGCGAAGTCGCGGTCGAGCGCTGCGAAGACGACGAAAACCTCTTCAGGTCGGAGAACTGGGTTTACAGATCGGAGAACTGGGTGATGTCGGAAGTGGCTTCAAAAGCAAAACCGGGTGGGGTCCGTTTGGGTCTCCTCGTCGGCGGATTCGGTGTGCTCGTGCTCTTCGGCGCCATCGGTCGGCGCTTCGTCGAAGCGCGGGCCGACAAGGCTGCGGTCAGCGCCGTCAACGCGTCGCTCGCCGCGGCGAATGAAGGCCCCCGCGCGGTAAAGACCATTCGTCCGCGGGTCACACCCTGGCAGCCCATCGTGAAGGTCACCGGCGAAGTGTCCCCGGTACGCGAGACGCAGCTGAGCTTCAAGCAGCCCGGACGCCTCGCGACCGTTGCCGTAAAACTTGGGGACAAAGTGACCGCCGGCCAGTTGCTTGCGACGCTCGATCCGCTCGA
The DNA here is from genome assembly GCA_947502375.1 of Polyangiaceae bacterium. Classification (GTDB taxonomy): domain Bacteria; phylum Myxococcota_A; class Polyangia; order Polyangiales; family Polyangiaceae; genus SYFR01. The sequence continues at coordinate 2,158 of CANMZR010000071.1, read as the reverse complement.
TGCTTCGGCCCAGGCAGGCACGGCCTACGCCATGGTACGGGCGGCGGAGCTGGACGTGGCCATTTCTCAAGAAAACGTCGAGCGCGCGAAGCTGCTTTTCGAGAAGTCGGCGATCTCGCAGACCGAGTACCGCGGGGAGCAACAACGCCAAGACGGCGCACAGGCTCGGCTCAACACCGCCAGAGCCCAGGCCGGTGCATCCAACGTCGCCTTGGCAAACACCAGGCTGAGCGCGCCGTTTGCGGGGACGGTCGTGCAGGCCCCGAGCGCACCGGGCGCGGTGGTGATGCCGGGCACGCCGCTCTTTCGCCTCGAAGACACCTCGTCGCTCCGCTTGTCGGCGACCGTGCATCCGTCCGACGTTCGGAACCTCGCCCTCGGCGCTTTGGTGGAGCTCGAAGGTGAGCCGAAGCTCGTGGGCCGGCTGACCGTGATCTTTCCCTCTGTGGATCCACAGACCCGGCGCGTGCCGATTTATGCCGAGCTCAAGAATGACGGAGCCGCGCCGTTGCTCGCCCGCTCGTTCGTTCGAGCGCAGGCGTCCGGAGCCGGGACGCTCGATGTCTTGAAGCTTCCAGCAACGGCGCTAAAGGCTGGCTCCCAGGATGAACTGTGGTTGATTCGCTCGGGAAAAGCCAGCACCGCACACGTTGTCTTCACGACGGGCGAAGACGGAACGCTCTATGTGCATGATGGCGTGACGGAAAAAGACGAGGTCATTCTGGCGGCTGGTCAAGCGCTTCACGAAGGGGACTCGGTCCAGGGGACGAGCATCACCGAGGGCGGCTCACCGTGAACCTCTCAGCCATCGCGATAAAACGTCCCGTTTTTACGGTGATGGTGGCCTTCGGCGTCATCGTCCTTGGACTTGTGGGGTTCTCGCGCCTCGGGACTGACCTCTTCCCGGACGTCTCCTTTCCCGTCGTCACGGTCACCGTGGTTTATCCAGGTGCGGCTCCCGCCGAGGTCGAGAGTCTCGTGACAAAACCCCTTGAAGACGACATCGTCTCCTTGAACGGGATCGATCGCGTGATGAGCAATTCCCGGGAAGGAGTCGCCACGGTCATCGCGCTTTTCAAGCTCGGTGTGAACATCGAAGAGGCGACGACGCAGGTCCGCGAGCGCGTCGCTCGAAACCGCATGAGGCTTCCCGCGGAAGTGCTGGAACCGAGTGTCGGTCGCATCGATACGACCGCAGCGCCGGTGATCATCTACACCGTGCGTGGCAACCGCAGCTTGAACCAGTTGCGAAAATTCGTGGAGGACGTGGTGCGTCCCGAGCTCGAGCAAGTGGACGGCGTCGCCAAGGTATCGGTCAACGGTGGCGCGGACCGGGAGTTCCACGTCAACCTCGATCAGGCTCGATTGGACGCACTTCAGTTATCGCCCGCGCGCATCGTGCAGACCCTCCGGATGGGCGGCCTCACGGTGCCGGCGGGCAAGCTCCTTCAGGGCACCCAGGACATTGCGATTCGCACCGTTGGAGACCTCCTTGGGGTGGAGGATTTACGCGAGACCGTGGTCGCCACCAAGGCCGACGGTGGAGCCGTGCGGCTGCGCGAAGTGGCGACGGTTGACGACTCGTTCGCGGAGTTGAAGTCGCGCATCTTCGTGAACGGCCAAGAAGCGGTTTCGTTCGAGGTCGTCAAGCAGTCGGGCCGCAACACGATGGCGGTTGCCGAAGGGATACAGAAGAAAGTCGCGACGATGGAGAAGTCCTGGCCGGACCAACTCCGTACGGCCCTCATCTCGAACCAGGCCACCTACATCAAGGAAAACGCTCACGAGGTCGAGGTCGCGATCGTCTTCGGTGGTGCGATGGCCATCCTCATCATTCTTTTCTTCATGCTCGACCTGCGCTCGACCTTGATAAGTGCGGTGGCCCTGCCGACGAGCGTCATCGCTACGTTCTTTTTGATGTACGCGCTCGGTTACACGCTGAACATGATGACCCTGCTCGGGCTCTCGCTCGCGATAGGGCTCCTCATCGACGACGCGGTGGTGGTTCGCGAAAACATCTTCAAGCACCTGGAGCGTGGCGTCCCTCCAATGAAAGCCGCGCTCGACGGCACGAAAGAGATCGCGCTCGCCGTCATGGCGACGACCCTCACGGTGGTCGCCGTATTTCTACCCGTCGCCTTCATGGACGGGATGATAG
>CANMZR010000070.1 GCA_947502375.1 Polyangiaceae bacterium | reverse complement strand
GCGAATGCTGCTCGATCTGGCCGGCGAGCGCCGCGCCTCCGCGCACACGGTCGCGGCCTACCGGCGAGACCTCGCGCAGCTGCAACGCTTCGCCGAAGAAGCCCTCGGGCACCCGCCAGCCATCGAGGAAGTCGATCTTCCGCTCCTGCGACGGTGGCTCGCGGAGCTCTCGCGGCGAGGCGGTCACCATGGCGGAGCTTCGAGCTCGACTCTGGGCCGTAAAGTTGCCTCGGCCCGCGCTCTCTTTCGTCATCTTCAGCGACGGCGCGTCGTCACCGAAAATCCTGCCGTGCAGCTGAAAGCCCCGAAATTAAGGCGGCCAATGCCACTATTTTTGGATGCCGAGACGATGGGAGAGGTCATCGATGCGGCGAGCGCGAACGATGTCGAGACGTTGCGTGATCGTGCGATCCTCGAGACCCTTTACGCCGGTGGTTTGCGGGTCTCGGAGCTGGCCGGACTGGACCTTGGAAGCCTCGAGCTCGACGGCGAGCTCGGCTCGGCGCGGGTGATTGGCAAGGGAAACAAGGAGCGCATCGTGCCGCTCGGATCGAAGTCCGTCCAGGCGTTGCGGCGTTACCTCGCGTGCCGCCACGAGCTCGTGAAGCCCGCGGTGCCCGTCCACGCCGCGGTCTTTCTCTCGCCGCGCGGGCAGCGCCTCGCCGTGCGTCGGATCCAGGACATTGTGAAACGTTACGGAATTCTCGCGGCGGGCCGATCGGATCTGCACCCTCATGCCCTGCGCCACAGCTGCGCCACGCACTTGCTCGACGGGGGAGCGGACCTGCGGAGCATTCAAGAACTGCTCGGCCACTCGACGCTTTCCGTCACTCAGCGTTACACCCACACGTCGATCGAAGGGCTCATCAGGGTCTACGATCGCGCGCATCCGCTCGCACGCAACCGCACGAGCGAAGACTGAGTGAGCGAAATGACACAACGCAAGTCCTCATCGACGAGCTCGGAGAAAGAGGTTCCCGCGACCCGGAACTCAACCCCGCGGAGCTGGGCGCAACACTGGCGGCGCACGGCCGAATTGCGCGGTCGGTTGCTCAAAAGTGCGACCATCGGCTCAGTTGCCGGCGCCGGTCTGGCTTTGCTCGATGCTCGCTGGGCTCTGAAAGGCCAAACGGGCGTTAGCCCTCTCACGCTCGCGAGCGCGGCCGAAGGGGCCCTTGCGCCCATGGCGCTGCTGGTGGCGCTGCTGGTCGGATTCGGAAGTTGGCTCGTCCACCCACGAGTCGAACCGAGCCTTGGCCGCTTTGCTGTCCGACTGCGAAGCCTGGGTGCAGGCAGGCCGGCGGACTTTGCAGCGTTCGTCCCGCTATCGGCCCTCGGCCTTTTCGTGTGGACGACGTTTTCCGCGGAGCTCGCACGCTCGCTGCTCGAAGTGGCCGCCCCGTCGAAGCTCGTCGGTACCACGCTCATGCTGGGTTCGCTTTTGGGACTTTGCGTCATCAGCGTCCTCGTTTTTGCGGCAACACCCACGTTGCGACGGCTCCTCGCGTCTGGGCAAGTGCATGCCCCATGGCTCGTCGATCCGGCCGTCACGCTCGCCTTAGCGCTCGCGCTGATAACGCTCCTCGTTGGCTACGGAGCGTGGCAAGGCGACGTGTCCGGTCAGGGAGGGATCCTTGGCATTTACGGAATTTTGACGCGTCCGGAGCTGGACCTCCGGGCAGCTCTTGGGTGGCTTGGGTTCAGCGCCGTCGTGTATCTGGCACCGTCTTTTCTGCCGCGCCTCCCGTTCGTTTGGAGCTTCATGATAGCAGCCTTGCCGTTGGTCTCGACGGTGCGGGAAGGGCAGCACCTCGAACAGCAGCCGGAGCTCGCGCGTATCCTCGAGCGGAACGCCAGAGCCTCGCGACTCCCACTCGCGCTCCTTCGAAAGCTCCGCGACCGCGACAAGGACGGTGCCAGCGCGTGGTTCGGAGGCGGGGACTGCAACGACGGCAACCCACTCATCGGCCCCAGCGCCGAGGACATTCCCGATAACGGGCTCGACGAGGACTGCTCAGGCAGCGACTTATCCCTCGGCGACGGCGCGGAAGTCCTGCCCAAAGTTCTCGCGGCAAAGACGGAACGCGCTGGACTTCCGGCCAACGCGAACGTGATCCTCATCACGATCGACACACTGCGCGCCGACCTCGGCTTCAATGGTTACGCGCGCAACGTATCGCCCAACCTCGATGCGCTTGCGACTCGCTCCACCGTCTTCGAGCGCGCGTACTCGCTGGCCTCCTACACAGGCAAAAGTGTGGGTCCGATGCTCATCGGAAAGTACGGGAGCGAGACGCACCGCAACTGGGGGCACTTCAACAAATTCGGAAAAGACGACACGTTCCTGGCCGAGCGGGTTCACGCAGCGGGACTGCGAACCATCAGCGTGCACGCGCATCGTTACTTCGGCTCATTCGGTGGCCTCGACCGCGGCTTCGACGAGGTCGACATGACGGCCGCGCCCCCAGAAGGCGCGAACTGGGCCACCGACCCTTCGAGCACGAGCGAAAAACTCACGGATGCCGCGCTGAAGCAGCTTGCGGTCCTGAAGCCGAACGAGCGCTTTATGCTTTGGGTGCATTATCTCGATCCCCACGCAGACTACCTCACCCACGAAGACGTCCCGAGCTTCGGAAAAACGCCACGCGATAAGTACGACCACGAGGTTGCCCACACCGATCGGCACATCGGCCGACTGCTCGATGCGATTCAGAAAGAACCTTGGAGTGCTCGCACCGCCGTCGTCGTCACAAGCGACCACGGTGAGGCCTTCGGAGAACACGGGATGATGCGGCATGGCTTCGAGCTCTGGGAGCCACTGGTTCGCGTGCCCCTCATCGTTCATGTCCCCGGGCTCGCACCGTCCAGAATTCATGCTCGTCGAAGCCTCATCGACCTCGTGCCCACCATCCTCGACCTTCTCGACGCGCCTCCCGCCCCGATGCGCTCTCAGGCCCCGGCCGACTCAGCGGAGTTCGTCTCCGGCGTCTCGCTGCTCCCGGACATCCTGCTTCCCGCCAACGCCGCGGCTCCACCGCGAGACATCCTCGTCGATATGCCTGGGGGGCCGTACAACGAGGCGCGCCGCGCATTCATTCACAACGACCTCAAGCTCATCGTGTCACGCGATGCTTCGAAGGAGTTGTTCGAGCTTGGGAGCGACCCCGAAGAAGCGAAAGACCTTTGGGGCTCGCGCAAGAAAGACATCGAAGGCCCATACGCAAAAGCCAAGGGGCTCCTGCACCACATCGAAGTGAAGGCACCCTGAACGGATTGGCGGCGCCGGCTATCCACCTGGACAGAACGCCTCTGTCAAAAAGCAACGCCTCTGTCAGGGGACGGTTGAGCGGCTCCGCGCGAGCGCCGAAAAACTGTCACCACTCAAAAAGTTGAAGCAGATCCGGCCGACGATAAGCTGCTGATTGTCTTTGATTCGGATGGCCGCCAGCGGCTCGATCAACACCCCATCCACCTTCGTTCCATTGAGCGAACCAAGGTCGGTTATCGACATTCCCGCCGCGTCGAAGCTAAACGATGCGTGCTGCGTCGAGACCGTGTACTCGGGAAGAATGATGTCATTGTCCGACGATTGGCCGACCATGACCGCCGCGCCGCGCTGCGCACCTTCGCCTTTGCGAACACGCCAAACGCGCTCGCGAATGCTTTCCGAAGCGATCGGCTCATCCACACCAACGGCCCCTAACGTACGACGCTTCCAGGACAGCGGCCGGTCAGAAACGTTGGCAACCAAACCGACCCCGACGAGGACGAAACCGCGGTATTTAACCTGAAACGCAATCGACCCGATCGTGTTCATCTCGGCCGCGTACTCGCCGACGAATTGTGGTTCCCGAGCCATGGTGTTGGACTACACCATCGCTTAACGTAGACAAAGCGGCAACCTGATCCGATGCGCCCTATCTTTTCAAGGTGGTCCAGTAAGGCTGTCCTCGTGCAGTTGCTCGTCGCTTGCGGCCGGCAACCGACCCACCTCGAAAAGCCCGCGAAAGCCACTGCGTCAAAAAGCGCCGAGGCCGCACATTCCGAAGTCGAGGCGCCGCCTCACGTGAGCGTTCCCGGGCCCACGCACGCGCGCAATTTTCGGGAGGCGAAACGCGTTCTAGCAGCCTTTTACGCCAAACGCGACGCACACACCGTCTACTCGGGCTGCACCTTGCGACGTGGGATCCCGGACTGGGGGCATTGCTGCCTCAGGCGAGAACAGACGCACCGGGCGCCTATCGAGTGGGAACACGTCGTGCCGGCTGCGGCCTTTGGTGGTGCGCTCCCGGAGTGGCGGAACGGCCATCCGCGCTGTGAAAAACATGGGCACAGCTTTCGCGGCCGAAAATGTGCGCGGCGCGCTTCAGAGCGGGTTCAGCGAATGGAAGGCGACATGCACAATCTTTTTCCCGAGCTTGGGGACGTGAACGGCGCCCGTAGCAACCTACCCATGGGAACCGTGCCGGTCGCGAACGGGCACCATCCCGAGCTCGCCACGTGCGGCCTGCAGTTTGGGGACGCAAGTGTCGAGCCGCGAGCCGAGGTGCGCGGCGAAGTCGCCCGAGCGTACCTTTATATGAACGCGGTTTATTTTGACCTGGTGGAGCTAAGCCCAACCGCTCGAGCCACCTACGAAGCTTGGAACGCGAGCGATCCGCCCGACGATCTCGAACGCGAACGCAATCGCATGATCAGCCTGGAACAAGGGAACGCGAACCCATGGATTCGATGACGCGAACGGGGACCCTCACGCTCACGGCCTTCGTCGTCGGGTGTTCGGGAGCGGAGCCTCGTTCGTACGACACGGCGGAGTTGCGAGCCGGCGACTACCGTCTGGTCGTCGATGAACGGCCTCGCGTGCGGCTCTTACGGGTCGATGACGAGCTCTTTCGCTTTGAAGCCGATGGCTTGCAGCTCGGTCTCGCAGCGCCGGTCAGCGACCTCACCAATTACGACCCCTATCGGCGCTTTGTTCCAAGCGGACTTTACCTCGCGCCCGTTGAAACCACGTTTACCAGCCCGGTGAGCGCACTCTTTGAACCGAGCGAAAAGGATGAATTGCGCCTTCGCCTCACCTATAGCGACGCACACGAAGCGACGCTGAGCGCGCGGATCGGGGGCGAAGATCGCTTTCAGCTCATGTTCACGCCAACCCTCGGGGCGACCGACGTCGCCTACCTCGACTTGAAGGCTCACGTGTCATCCGACGAGGGATTTTACGGACTCGGAGAACTCTCCGACGACGTTGAGCAGCGCGGGAAGGTTCGTGCGATGCAGCTTGAACTCGAGTCAACAACCGAGGCGGGTTACAACGATGCGCACGCGCCGATCCCGTTCTTGATCGGGACCCGCGGCTGGGGGCTCTTTGTCGCGTCCCGCCGCCCCGGTGCCTTCGCGGTCGCCACCGAAGCTGCCGATGTCGTCACCGCGAGCTTCGGTGTGGGTACGAGCGCAAAGGATGGCTTGGCCTTCCATCTCTTCGGAGCGGAGCACCCACTCGATGTGCCACGCCGCTATTTCGAGGTGACCGGTTTCCCCGGCCTTCCCGCACGCTGGGCGCTCGGTCCCTGGGTCTGGCGCGACGAGAACATCGATCAAGCCCAGGCGGAACAGGATCTCGACACGCTTCGCGACCTCGATCTCGCTACCACCGGGCTCTGGCTCGACCGCCCTTACGCGACCGAAGTCAATACCTTCGACTTTGACTCCAAGCGCTTTCCGAAGCCGCAAGCACTGCTCGACAAGGCGCGCGCCTTGGGGATGCACACCGCGCTTTGGCATACGCCGTACCTCGACGAGCATGCTCCCGCGACAGCGGCACTCGTCGCTGAAGCCACCGCGAAAGGCTATTATCCCAAGGCCCATGGGATCGCCTTCAACAAGTGGGGAACCCTGCTCGATTTAACGAATCCCGACGCGGTCGGTTGGTGGCAAGGGCATGCCAAGACGTACATCGACATGGGCATTGAAGGCTGGAAGATGGACTACGCCGAGGACATCGCCATCGGCCCGACGGCCAATCGTATCCCGTGGTCCTTCTTCGATGGGACCGACGAACGCACGCAGCATGCCGAGTACCAGCTTCACTACCATCGCACGTATGCGGAGCTCCTGCCGAAGGGCGGCGGGTTTCTCCTGGCACGCGCGGCTCGCTTTGGCGATCAGGTCAACGGCCTTGTCTTGTGGCCCGGAGATCTCGACGCGACTTTCGCCAAACGGGGCGCCACGATGATGGACGGCGGCACGACGTACCTAGCGACGGGAGGGCTTCCGGCGTCCGTGGTGAGTGGGCTCAGCGCCTCGGCATCGGGCTTCCCATTCTACGGAGCCGACACCGGAGGGTACCGGCACTCGCCTCCGGACAACGAGCTTTTTTCCAGGTGGTTCGAGCAGACGGCACTCTCGACCGTCATGCAGATCGGGACGAATACAAACGATGTCGCCTGGGAGCCGACTCTCAAAAACGGTTTCGATGCGGACCTCTTGACGCGCTACCGCACGTACACGCGGCTTCATCTGCGGCTCTTTCCGTACGTGTGGAGCCTTGCCACGCGCATCGCAGAGACCGGTCGCCCCATCGCGCGTCCGCTCGGCCTGGCCTACCCCGAGCTCGGCGTGCATCCGAACGATACCTACCTGCTCGGCGATGATCTCCTCGTCGCGCCCGTGGTCACCCGTGGAGCAACGGCGCGAGCGGTGCTTTTTCCACCTGGCACCTGGGTGCACTGGTTCACGGGGGAAGTGTTCGATGGCTCTGCACTCGCGGGCAAAGCGGCCGTGGTCGCGGCACCGATTGGCCGCTTGCCGCTTTTTCTTCGGGCCGCTGGACTCGTGCCCCTCTTGCGTCCCACCATCGATACCCTATCGCCAACGACCGAGCCTGCACGCGTCGACAGCTACGCCACCGAAACCGGCCGCCTCTACGTGCGCGGCGTCGCCGGTGGCACCGGTCGCTTTGAGCTTTTCGATGGCGGCGCGCTCAGCCAAACCACCCAAAAAAGTGTGAGTACGCTCCTCGCCGTGCCCGGCCACGAGCTCACGACGGGCGCCATTTTCGAGTTGATGGCCAGCACTCAGCCCGTGGCGGTCCACGGTCCTTTGCCCCTTCTCGAACGCAGCACGCTGAGCGCGCTCGAACAACTGGGCGGCTATTTCTACGACGCGACCACGCACTCCTTGTGGGTCGCGGTCTCTCCATCGATCCCGGTCGAAGTGAGCTGGAAATGACCCTCGTATCGGCCTGTCTCATCGTAAAGAACGAAGAGCGATTTCTCCCTGGGTGCCTCGCTTCCCTCGTCGGCGTCGCCGACGAACTCGTGATTGTTGACACGGGCTCGACCGACCGCACCATCGCGATCGCCAAGGAATTCGGGGCGAGCGTGCTCCACCACGAATGGCAAGGAGATTACGCCCAAGCGCGCAACGTCGGCCTGGCGAAAGCGAAAGGGAAGTTCATCCTGTACGTGGATGCCGATGAAGAGCTCGTCGCTGAAGACCGCGAGCCCCTCCGAGAGGTCCTCGTGTCCGACCGGTTCGACGCCATCCTCATGCGCATCGTAAGCCCGCTCTACGGCGGCAACAACACGAGCGTGGACGTCTATCCTCGCGCGTTTCGAAATTACCCGGACGCGCGGTTTCAATATCGAATTCATGAGCAAATTTGGCCTTCGATCGCGAAATACGAGCCGCGCGTTTACGACAGCTCGCTCCGGATCTTGCATCATGGCTACGCGCAAAACCCGGACATTCTCCTCACGAAAAAGCAGCGCAACCTCGACGTTTCGCTCGCCGTTCTCGCGGACGATCCCGAAAACAGTTTCTACTTATACCAAGCTGGGTTCGCCTCACTCACCCTCGGTCGAGCCGCGGACGCCCTCGCTTTTCTCGCCCGAGCGCTCGTGCACACCGCCCCCGGAACACCGCGAGTCCCGGTGCTGAATGCCATTGCGCAAGTCCACAGCGACGCGAAAAATGCAGCGCTCGCGATCCCCATCTTGCTCGAGTCAACGAAGCTGTGCGCGGACCAGTTCCACGGATGGGCGTTGCTCGCGGACCTTCAGCTCCAATCGCAACATCACGCGGAGGCCGCGGTCGCGCTCCAACGCTGTCTCGCCGTCAAGCGAAGTGCCATTGCCTCGGACGTCACCCCGTCGCGCGCGGTGCTCGAGTTCAAGCTTGCCCTGGCCCTGCTGGTCACCCATCGTCCAGCCGAAGCCGAAGGCTACTTCGTCACCGCGCTCGCCCAGGGACTGCCAGCCGAGCATCGAGCGACGGCCGAGCGTTACCTCGTTCTCGCGCAGAGGATGCGTGCCGCGGGACCGCGAACGCCGTAAGATTGCCCCGTGCGGATCGCCCTGCTCTACCCGCCGCCTTGGAAACTCCCACCGAAAGGGAGCGCGCCCGTTCGTGCCCAAGGCCCTTCTCCTGCCGTCATCGAGCCCTCGGAAGGTCCACCGGATGACTATCGCGACGGCGACCTCGACGGGGACTTTTACCAAATTCCTTACGGACTGTTGTCGCTCGCGGCGCAGGCGATTCGCGCAGGCCACCAAGTAAAAGTCCTGAATCTCTCAGCCTACGCGTGGGCGGACGTCATGGAGGTGATAGCGGGCCTCGATGCGGAGCTCTTCGGCATGTCGTGCTGGACCGCAAATCGACGGGGCGTTGGCTACGTAGCGGATGCGATCCGTCACCAGCATCCCGCAGCCCATATCGTCGTCGGCGGACCCCATGCGGCGCCGCTCGCCACCGACATGTTGAAACACCACGCTGCCATCGACACGGTGACCTTTGGCGAGAGTGAGCAAACCTTCCTCGAGCTTGTAGGCCGCCTCACCGAGGGGCAAAACACCGTCGGCCTGGCAGGCTCTGCATATCGCCGCTCAGGCCTCATCGAGCGAGGGCCGGCGCGCGCGAACATCCCGGATCTCGACAGCTTGGCGCCGCCGCAGGAACACTTCGCAACCCACATCATGATGACCTCCCGTGGCTGCCCATGGGCGTGCACATTTTGCGGCGCCGAGTCGCAGTGGGGCCGCGGCTTTCGAGGAAACTCGGTGTCGTACGTCCTCGATTCAATCGAGCAATCGCTAGCGAAACTTCCGGTGAAGCTCATTCAAATCAAAGATGACACGTTCACCACGAACCGAAAGCGCGTGCTCGAACTTTGCCGCGGAATTCGCGAGAGAAAGCTCAATTTTTTGTGGAGCTGTGACACCCGTGTCGATCTCTTGACCGACGAGCTCCTGCGCGAAATGCGCCTGGCCGGCTGCCAAAGATTGAGCCTCGGGGTCGAGTCGGGCTCGCAGACCATCATCGAAAACGTAGACAAAAAAATCACCGTCGAAGAGATTCTCGAGTCCACGGCCCTGGCAAAAAAATGGGGCATTCGCGTGCGCTATTTCATGATGCTCGGCAACCGCGGCGAGACCACGGAGACGTTCCGCGAGACGCTTGCGTTTCTCGAGCGCGCACGTCCTCACGAGTATATTTTTTCATGCTTGTCCATCTACCCGGGGACCCATGATTTCGCGTCGGCCGAGGCTGCCGGCTGGCTTTCATCCGATGTCTACTTCCAGGGAAACTTCCAGGAGCTGAAGGTCCCTTACGATGCCGATGAACGTTGCACGACGGAGATGAACGCTTGGTTTCGAGGACACAGCGGGCTTCAGCGGCTTCACCGCCCATCGGTCGCCGAGCTCACAGCGATTGTCGAGCGCACTCAAGGGCATCCGGCGGCCCTGGTGGACCTCGCGGGCGCCCAGTTTCACGCGGGCGAGTTGGACGAGGCTGAGGGTCTGTTGCGCCGTGCGCTCGAGGGCGGGTTCCCAGCGCCTGGGCTGGTGCTCAACTACTTGGCGTGCATCGCCTGCAAGCGGCAGGACTACGATGCGATGATGGCTCACTTCAGCGAAGCGGCCTTGCGTGATCCACAGCACGCGGTGTTGATTCGAAATGTCGAGACGGCCCGACGTTGGTTTCGCGAACAGGGCCCCACCCGTGGGCTCCCGCTCGAGCTATCCGCCCACCATGACTTCCAGTTGCTCGAGCGAACCGCGCAGCCGACGTTGCCAGGTCCGCTCCCGCCCACTTGGCGGGCGTGGCCGCCCCCAGGCGTTCGGCCCGAAGCTGCGGCGGGCACGGGCGCAGACAGCGTCACTGCCAGCGAGGTGGCGCGCATCGGCAGCACCAAGGCGCTAGGCGACCGACGCCGCTTGCCGGTTCTCTAAGTTCTTGGGAGGCCCAGCCGCAACTCGTCTTGCGATCCTGGTTTTCGACTGGCATCATGGGAAGGTGCGAGTCCGACATTCTCTTGCAGCAGCCACAGCGGCCATCGCAGCACTAGCGTCACTAGCGAGTGCGCTCACACTTGCCGCGTGGAGCGCGAGTTGTGGCACGGAGGCGACCACGTTCTGCATGCCGGGCGAGAAGCGCGCGTGCACTTGCGACACCGGGAAATCCGGCTCTCAAACGTGCCTCGACGATGGTAGCGCATTTGGCCTTTGCCAGTGTGGGGAGGGCATGGGGGCAGGCGGCGCAGGCGGCGCAGGTGGCGCAGGTGGCGCAGGCGGCGGCGTTGCGGCGAGTGGCAGCGGAATGCCTGCCCAGACAGCGTCCACGAGCGCGATGTCGAGCACCGCCATGTCGAGTTCCTCGAGCGGCGGAGGCCTTGGTTGCGCTTCGAATGACTGCAACGAGTGCCTCGCGAGTGAGTGCGCAAAGCTCGCCTGTTCGGCTGAATTCGCGGCTTGCGACACCGAGCCGGACTGCCTCCCGTACGAGACGTGCCTCACGGCGTGCCAGTCGCCCACGTGCATCACTCAGTGCAAGACGATGTACCCGAATGGGCCAAAATTTGTCAGCGCGAAGAGCACCTGCACCTTTTGCTCGCCGACCGCGTGCCGTGACTATTGCAACACCAACAACATTTGCAAGTGAGCCAATTCGATGGACTCGGCGCGCGATTCGTCCTTGCTCTGACACTGACTCTGACTCTCGGAGGCTGCACCGCGGCCAAGCCGAAGTCGTCCTTGCCGCCCGAGGATGGCGTCACAGCGACCGGCGATTGCGACACGGTGTTCGGCGTGCCTTCCACCGAATCGGGCTTTCACGTTGGCGAATGCAACGCGATCGATTACGCGACCAATCCGCCGTGCGCCGGGCACCACTACGCGGTCTGGGCAGACTACAAGGAATACGCCGTCACGGTTCCGGCCGGCTACTGGGTGCACTCCATCGAGCACGGTGGCGTCGCCTTTCTCTACGGCTGCAATCCAAAGGAGGACACGGTCTGCGAGACCATGATCGGTCAGGTTCGAACCTACATGACCGGGCTACCGCTGGACCCGAAGTGCACGTTGCCGACGCGCAACCGCACGTTGATGCTGCCCCACCCCGAGCTCGGGGCACCCTTCGCCGCGGTCGTCTGGGGCCACTATCTGCGCGCCAACTGTTTCGACTCGAGCCTCGTCACCGCGCTGATTGAGACTTACTACGGCGAGAACTACGAAGACACGTGCGCGGCCGGTTTTGATCCGACCGCCGCCCCGAAAGACTGCGGAGCACCGTAGCCAGACTAAGGACCATCGCGGCCCCACCCGGACCTTCGGAAGCCGTGCCGAGTTCGGCTATGGAGCAGCCTCCGTGCGCACGAACGGTCACGGCGGGATCCTCCGAAGCGATCGCCGCGAGAGACTCATCGAGCCACGCGAGGTCGCTCTCCGAGCTCTCATAAACGATGGCAGCGCAGCCATTCAGCGAACGCGAAACGACGCCAACCACCCGCTCGGCCGTGTCGAAAGCTGGCCCTCCCGAGTCCCCCGCACAGGTACCTTCCGGCCCTAGCCACTCCTTGGGCGTCACGCTTTTCATGCCGCATTTTGGGCCCACACAGGTGATTGAAAGCCCATCACGTCGCCGTCGCACGCCGTACTCTTTGGCACTTTCGTCGGTCGCGCCGTAACCCACGGCGGCGTAGATCTCTTGTGCCACTGGGCCCGAGCGTCGCACCTCGCTCGGCACCGCGAGAAGCGGTGTCTCAAGCTCCAGCAAGGCCAAATCATGCCCACAAAATGCGTCGAAAACGGGCACGTGCACTTTCCGTACAGACAGCCAGGTTCCCGCTGCGGCCTTCACGTCGGGCGCATTCGAGACGCGAACTTCTGCCGCGTCCACCGCTGCGGAAAACCGGGTCTGCCCGCATACAACGCCACCCTTCGGGCTTGAATCAAGCTGCCCGGCCACGCAATGCCGCGCGGTCAAAACGGCCCGAGCTGCCACCAACGTACCCGTACAAAGTTCGCCTGCCCGCTCCACCGCAACGACCATCGTGTCTTCACGATCGACCTCACCATTCAAGATCGTCGAGCCAACGACACTCACATGCTCCGCGCCACAACCAAGCAACGCGAAGGACGCGAGCACCAGCAGCGACGACGTGCTCACTGAAGCTTGAGCGACCACCGGTATGCGAACGTATGCTTCTTCGGCGCACCTGGAGCCGCCTTCAGGCGCAGGTAATACTTCCCGACGGAAAGCCCCGTTTTGATGATCTTCGCCGCCGGACCACCGTTGTCGTCGTTCGAAGCCAGCACGGTCACGCCATCGGTCCCGATGAGGTCGAGAAAGCTATCGATGAACACTTTTTTGCAACCAATACCGGGAATAACGGTGTTCGTGGCGGTCACGGTCGTGTTCGCCTTCACGGCTTCGAACGAGATGACATCGACGTCCGTGGTCGGCTCGATCCGCCCGATCATCGGCTCCTTGAACGCGTTGGCGGTGGCCACGGTGGCGTTGTCTTCGACTTCCGAAAGCTCGAGGTCGCACGCGGCGCTACAGCCATCGCCCGAGGTCGTGTTGCCATCGTCACAGGTCTCGGTTGGGTCCAGCAGGTTGTCGCCACACTTCGCGGGGCGCGTCTTTAGCGAAAGATGGTAGGGCCCATACGTCAAGGCCGAGTAGCCGGAGACGAAAAGAAAAAATTCATCGCCTTTTTTCGCCGGGACGCGCACGCACTCGGTCCCGAGAAGATCACCGCACGCGAGCTCGCTCAGTGGCTCGTCACAGGTCTTACGTACGGTGAGCAGCAGGTCATCCTTCATCTCGACCGGCGTCACGCTCGCGTCGAGGATCCCGTCACTGGCAGCGGTGACCTTGTAAACATTCGCGTGTCCGTCGAGGTTCGGCTGAATCGTCCCGCAGGAGGCACCCGCCAGTTGCGCGAATTCGGTGTTGTCACCCAGCACGCCCACACTTGGATCCGCCAACAGCTTCAAGCTCATGCACGTCGCACCGGTATCGACGCATAGCGGCTTGCACTCCGATTCGTGGTCGAGGCAATCGACGAAGCCGTCCCCGTCCCCATCGACGCCGTCGTAACAATCCTCCGGTGGCGCGCCACCCGCACCACCCGCACCACCCGCACCACCCGCACCGCCCGCACTAGACCCGCTCCCACCGGTTCCAGCACCACCGGCACCACCGTCACTGCCAGCCGAGCCACCCGTCCCGGTTGAAGTGCTCGCCGTGACGGAAGCCGGCGGTCTGTTCGTCGCATCCGTCTTCTTACAGCCAGCGACCAAGAGCACCCCAGCGAGGGCAGCCGTCATTACTCGCTGGGGCATCGTCCCAAGACTCATTGTTGTTCGAGGCACGTGTAAGAAACCTCCCATGTCTCCAAGGTCGGCGTGCTCTTTTTATCCGTATCGACCGTGAATTTCACCTCGAGTTCGAGGAACGGCTTCTGAGCGAGTTGCTTCCCAAGCAGGTCGTAGAGGTCGATCGGGCAGGGCGCGGGTCCGCTAGCCGAGCAGTCGGGTGAAGCCTCGGTCGATTTTCTTGTCACAGTGGACCAGGTCCCGTTCGCAAGGTCAGCCTTGGTTGCGGCCGACCGAACCCGGAACGCTACCTCGGTGCCCGTCGGCGTGGTCGAATCCCAGGAGAGATAACCCCACTGTGGCGTCAAGCCGGCAGCGCAGGTGCTCTCGTAGGGTTCGGTCTTGGTCGTGTCCGAGTAACCGCCTGGGCACTTCGGCGGGTAGCCGCAAACGTCCGTGTAGTAGAAGCCCCAATTGTCCTTGGCGTAACACTCCGTTTTGTCGTAGCTCGCGTTGGACTTCGGATTCACGACGACCTCCTGGCCGTCCAGCACATCGCAGGTGGTTACGTTGCGGCACTCACCCGCCGGAATCACGGACGGCGTGTAGCAATAGGTTGCACCGGTAAGGGTCGTGGTGTCACCGCCGAAGTAACCCGAACCCTTCTTTAGAATCGCAATCGGAATGCCCTTGGGCGCTTCCTTCGCACCCGTGTTGCAGATCGGGATGACCGAGGTCGAACCTTTGCAGGTGAGGCCGACGCCGAGCTCAAATGCATCGCATTTGTCATCGTAATTGGGAGCTGTCCATTCGACGCAGGCACCCGCGCCCTTGCTCACGCCGTCGCAATAGTCGTGGCAGGTATCGTGCACGGCGTTGAGGCAGGTCGCATCCCAGTCACCCGTCCAACTCATGGGGCACGTGCCGGGGTCGTAGACCTTGTACTGGTCTACGCAAGCCTGTTTCCATTCGCCGTCGTAGTCCTTGTCACAGGAGTAGTAGACCCACCCGTAGATTGGCTCTTCCCAGCACTCCTCGACGAGCTCCCACCAGCAAACGTAAACGTTCTCCCACCAGCACTCGTAGACGGTTTCCCAGTACCAGCCGCAATCGTACTGATACTGGGTTTCCCACCAGCACTCGTAGATATAGACGTATCGCAGCTCCCACCAGCACTCGTACAGGTACGTGTAGACGTCCTCCCACCAGCACTCGTACAGGTACGTGTAGACGTCCTCCCACCAGCAGCCGTAGGTGTAGACGTACTCCCACCAGCACTCGTACAGGTACGTGTAGACGTCTTCCCACCAGCAGCCGTAGGTGTAGACGTACTCCCACCAGCACTCGTACAGGTACGTGTAG
>CANMZR010000069.1 GCA_947502375.1 Polyangiaceae bacterium | reverse complement strand
GTGTTCTACCAACTCGACGGCAGCTACGACGGCAAGGCCGTGACCGCGCGCTTCAGCTCGGGCGCGTACTATGCCGAAAAGTCGCAAGTGCTGAGCGGCCAGAGCAGCCAGGCCTCACTCGCCAGCGCCGTGAACATCGAGGTGCCCGCCCACATGATCACCGTCGGCGGGAGCTACCGCGTCGATCTGGTCCAGCCAAACGGCAACGGCATGAACAGCAAGGCCGGCTTCCCACAGGGTACGCAGCAAGTTCCGCTCGGCGCGAAGAGCTCGGGCGACAAACTCCGCGTGGTGCTGGTGCCGGTGAACAACTACGGCACGCTTCCCGACACCTCGCCGGCGCAGGTGAGCAAGTACGCCTCGCTGCTCCGCGGTCAGTATCCGATCCCGGATGTCGAAGTGACCGTTCGCAGCCAGCCGTATACCTTCAACGGCGACCTCACCGACTACGGCGGTTGGTCGGACCTGCTGAGCGAGATAAGCGACCTTCGCGAGCAAGACGGGCCGTCGTCGCAGGTCTATTATTACGGCATTCACGGCGAGACCAACACGAACCTACTCGGTCTCGGCTGGGTCACCGATGCCAGCGACAGCTGGTCGCGGGCAGCCATCGGCGTCGGCACGAGCGGCAGCGACTCGGCGCAGACCGCGGTCCACGAGATTGGCCACAACCACGGCCGTCACCACTCGCCCTGCGGCGTCGACGGCGACCCCAATTATCCCCACCCGGACGCGAGCATCGGCGTCTGGGGCTACAACGCCGCCTCCGCGAAGCTCCTGAACCCAAACGACTACGTCGACTTCATGAGCTACTGCGACCCGCAGTGGGTAAGCGACCACACTTACAAAGCGCTCTTCAAACGCTTGCAGTCCGTCAACGGCGCCAAGTTGATGCTGCCGAGTCCGCTCGCCGGCCGCACCTGGGACCGCGTGCGCATCCTCGACGGCCAGGCCACCTGGCTCTCACCTATCAAATTGCAGATCCCGCCGAGCAGCGCGCCCGAGGTGGTGACGGTCACGACCAACGCCGGCACCTCGACACTCGAAGGCCACTACTACGGCTACAATCACATCGACGGCGGCGTGCTCTTCGTACTTCGCCCGGCGAACATCATCGTGAAAGACTGGATGAACACGTTCCAGTTCAAGGCCGACGGCAAGAGCTTCACCCTCGCGCGCTAGGCCCGCGGGCTTACGTACGGACCCTCAGGCCGCCCCTTTGGTTGCATCCGAGCGGGCGCACCAAACTGTGGAAGCGCATGGCCGTCACGTTGGACTGTTTACGTCGCCGCGGTCGCGCAAGTCCTGTGGTTCAGCTGCTGACTGCATACGGCGAAGTACTGAAAGAACACGCCATCTTTCGCAAGCTTTTTGGGATTATTTGAGGGGATGGGTCAGGTCACAACCCCGTGGCCGCAGGTAACGACTCCAACACGGCTCTGACGCCGGGATGTTCCCGAAGTGCCAGCGACTCGGTGTAGTCACGGCGAGCCGTCTCGATGTCGCCAGCGGCCTTCGCAATGAGACCCTCGTTGTAGAGCAGCGAGGCTCGCGGTTGCGGGGACGCCGGGTTCATCGCCATGCCCAAGGCCCGTGCGGCGGGTTCGAGCAACGCGATGGCCTCCGTGAGCGAGCGGGCGGGCATTCGGGCTTGAGCGCGACCGAGCTCGCAAACCGCTCACGCGTTTTCTCAACGTCGCCGCACCGCCGCCCAAGGAGACGCAGCTTCGCCGACGCGGAGAACCGACGCCGTTTTTTCGCGCGGTGCTTTCTACCGAAGCTCCGCCTCACGCGACGTGGGAAGAGAGGGTGGGCAACCGCGCGCTCCGTGAGGAACGGGTCGGCGGCTTGCCCCGCGGGGCCAATCGTGCGATTCCAGAGGCGTGCCCATCGAAATCCATGAGTCCTTGCGGGTCGTGAACGTCGCGCTCACGGGCGTCACGACCGAGGAAGACCTCGGCGTCTTTTTCAACCAGATAAAGAAACACCTGAACGAGGCCAGCGGTCCTATCAGCCTCGTCATCGATGTGTCCGAGAGCGACGGCGGGACCGCCCAACAACGCAATGACCTCCGCCGGTTTTTTTCGCTGAAGGGCGCGCGATTTGGAGCCTGCGCCGGCATCGCCGCCGTCACGAAGACCGAAGGTCAGGACGGATTTTTACGCGGGATTTTGGCGCTTGGACCGATGCCATGTCCCTACCGGATCTTTGAATCGCGCGGCGAAGCGATGAGCTGGGCGCGAACACAGCTGAAGAGCGCCGAGACGCCCGCCACGGATTGAAGACTTTCGGGTCAGCGGTTCGGCCAGCCGACGGCCGGAAGCGATGGCGAGAACGACGGCGAATCACCCGGGTCAGCGGACCGCGAAGCCAAGCGTGTTCGGGCATTCAACACGCCCGTTCGAGGGTGAGTGAGCCGGCCGACGGCTCCAAGTGTAGAGAAACAGGCGCAGTCATCGAAACCTGCTGGCGTCGGTTTGTTCCTGACAACCATCACTTTGTTTTTGAGAGGTCGAGAAGCTGCTGGGATTGTCCTTTAGGGAAGAATCTTTCAAATAAGTGCTACACTTTTTATCGTGGGTTTTTTAATTCGTATCATGCCCGACCGGATGGCTGCGTCGGTCTCTTGGAGCAGCCCAGCTGACGCGGAAGAGCCGCAGCTCGAAGAACTCACCGAAGCAATCGCGCGCGCTGGGCTCGTGGGCATTGCGACGGAAGTCATCGAGGATGCTTTTGACGCAACCGTGACAAAAAAAATAGAAGTTCAGATCGCCGAAGGACGGCTGCCAAGTCTTGGCGAGGACGGGCAGATCGAATGGCTCATCGATTTAAAAGAGGAGGGCCTCTTACCGGGGGCAATGGATGAGCATGGAAAGACCCATTTTTTCGAGCAGCGTCGGTTTGTAAAAGTCAGTATAGGCACGCTCATTGCGCGCTGGAAGCCGCCCGTTCCTGCCGTGTCTGGAGTGAATGTTCTGGGCGAGGTCCTCGTAGGAGCCGAGGTGGCAGAGAATGGGATCGTCGCAGGAAAGAACGTGCGCCTTTCGGGGGACAAATGCGAAGCCACCTCAGCCCTTGACGGGCACGTGTTCGTCTCGGACCGGTCGGTGTCCGTCGATCGCCTCTTTCGGGTCAATGGCAACGTGAACTTCAAAGTTGGCAACGTCCGCTTTCCGGGGAACGTCGAAGTCAGCGGCGACGTCGAGCCAGGATTCGTCATCGAGGCCGAGGGGAATGTGATCATCGGTGGACTCGTCGAGACTGCAGAAGTTCGTGCAACGGGTGACATCGTTGTGCGCGGCGGCATTTTAAACCATTCACGCGTGATGGCTGGAACGAACCTTGAAGCGAGGTTCATTCAAGACTCTTACGTCGAGTGCGACGGCTCCCTTACGGTTGCCGACAGCGTGATGCAGTCCGTGGTGGCGAACTGCCGTAAGTTCAAGCTGACGGGGCAGTCCAAACCTAAGGGGATCGTAGGGGGAACTCTGAATTCGCTGGGGAACGTGACGACGTATGGGTTGGGCTCCGAGCTCGGCGTGAAGACCGTGGTGAACGTCGGAACCAATAGCGAGTACCTGATGCAGCTGCGACGTCTCGAGGCGCAGGTGGTCCAGCTACGGAGCCACCTGGAGAAGTTGGCTCGCCTCTCCGAGCTCGTGCACGGAGCTGAAGAATCGGAAGACGCGCGTCGCCGCGAGCGGATCGAAAAACTCGAGCGCACCGAGGCCGAACAGAGGAGGGCCCTGGCAAAAGCGACCGAGGATCTCGATAAGTTTCGGGGAGCGAGTGCTCCCTTTGCGTTGGCGGTGGTCGTCGGGGGAATCGCCTACGAGAACGTCTATCTGACGTTTGGCGACATGACCCTGATGCTGAAAGAGCGCGTAAGCGCCGCGCGCTTTTATTTGGATCAAGAGACGCTCGAAGTGGCGTACGCTTCCGCGGTGGGAAAAAGCGGACCGTGATGGGGCTTCATGCGAAGAGCATCATGGTCGCCGGCGTCATCGAGCTTCGACCAACCGATACGGTGCGAAAGGCGATCCGCACGCTCATCGAACACAAGATAAGCGGTGCCCCTGTCGTCGAGGAGGGCAGCGGTAAGATGCTCGGCTTCGTGTCGGAGTACGACCTCATCTTGGCCGCCCACTACGTCGGCTGGGGCCTCGACGTGCAGCGCACGATGAAGACAGACGTATTGAGCGCGCGGGAACACACGACGGTCGAAGAGATCGCCGAGATGATGTTGAAATGGAAAATTCGCCGCGTGCCGGTGTTGAACGACCGAGACCAATGCGTGGGAATCGTGTCACGCCGCGAAATTCTGGCAGCTTTCTACGACGAGATGCCCACCGTTTAACTCGAAAAAACCAACCAGCCCCGGCGGTGGGGGATAACCTCGCGAAGCGCGTTGCTGGAGGTCCAAGGCCGCCGAAGAGCCGTCAGGATGGCGTGGTCGCAGGCTGGTGCGTGACTGGCGCGTGCGTTGCGAAGAATATGAATATTCGTTCAAGTGTCGGGTGCGCCAACGCGGCCATGCTGGCGGTTCTGATGTGGCTCCCGCTCGCGTGTTCAAGCTCATCGAAAGCCGAGGTCGTGCCGGACACCCCGGTGGAACCACTTGCCTACACGGTCACTGAGCCGGGACCCTTCAACTGCGGTCATCGCGTGCTCGAGACCTCGTACGTGCCCCCCGGTGGTCTGCCCGCGCGGAGCATCGCCGTCGAGATTTGGTACCCGTCGACCGTCGCCGAGGGCGAGCATCCGGCCTACCTACACCTGTTTCAAGACCCACTCGCGTGGGATGACGTGGTGCCCGCCACCCCCGCCTATCCGGGTGGGATGCCGGTGCTCGTTCACTCGCACGGTCACAAGGGTTTTCCTGGGAATAGCGCGCGACTCATGTGCCATGCAGCCTCTCACGGTTGGCTCGCGGTGGCGCCCGAGCACGTCGGCGACACGCTCGGTGACGCGCCCGACCCGCTGCCACTTTCCAGCTACATCCAGCGCCCCCTCGATGTGCGGGCCGCCCTGGATTTGTTGGGCGCATTGCCGGCGAGCGACCCCCTCGCGACGAAAGCCGACCTCAGCCGAGTGGCCCTCTCCGGTCACAGCTTCGGCACCTACTCGGGATGGGCCGTCGGGGGTGCGGCGTTCGACCCTGCGGCGGTCAACGCCGCCTGCATCGGAAAGGTTGTACCTGGCTGCAGCGATGCACAAATAGCGGCGCTCGCGACGGACCTTTCCGATCCGCGTCCGAAGGCTCTCGTCTTGATGGCGGGTGCGCCCCGTGCGTTCTTCAAGGAGGGCGGCTATGACGCCGTGACGCACCCGGTGCTGATGATGTCGGGAAGCCTCAACCCCGTCGGCAATGACACGATTTACAAGGCGGTGACGAAACTCGACATCACTTGGACGGAGATCGACGGAGGTTGCCACCAACTCTTCGGGCTCGGTAACACCATGCTCGGCGGGCCGGAATGCGCAGTCTTGAGCGACGAGGACGGTTTCGCCATCGTGAACCCGTGGGTGCTCGCTTACTTGCGCTACCACACCCTTGACGACCGAAGTGCCGAAGTGAAAGGCATCGTCGAAGGGACGACGAAGCTCTCGCCGCTCGTCCACGTGATGCACATGACCCCCTGAGTGCGCCGCTGCGGAAGCCGCCGTCAGGCGTCGCGGTTCACCAGGCTGGGAGAGAACGCCGGAAGGCACACGGCGAGGTACTCGGCGCCTTCAGCCTCAAGCGTCCCGTAACGTACCCACTCGCCGCCGTTCACCAGCACGGCTTCACCCGCGCGGACGGTCAGCCGTTCACCGCCTTCGCTCTCGATGCACAGGGCGCCGGCCAGGACGACCGTGTACTCATCGAAAACGGGGCGCTGTCCCGGTTCGAGCCAGCCCGCCGGCGCGTGCATGTGGGCCACGCTCAACCGAGCCTCGCCATTGTTGACGAGGCCGACGTATTCGTCGATGAACTTGGGCTTGTTGCCCGGGGCGACAAGTCGCGTAGGGCGGGCAATGTGGGTCGGCATTGTGCGAGTCACGTATCGCGGGAGCCGGGCGTGGGCAAGCCACCGCCGCCGTGTCGCGTTTTTGCACGCGCAACGCGAGTTCGAGGTCAGGCAACAGCAGCGCCGTCGTGGCACCCAAACTTGAACGCGCTAACTGGCCAAAAAGATCACGTGTTGCACGCGTCCCCCGACGCGACTCGCCACCCGCAACACCTCGACATGGAGCCCGTGACTCTCGAGTTTCCGGACGTACCGAGCACTCGGGCCGCAGGACCATACGGCGAGAATGCCCCCCGGCCGTAGCGCTGCCCGACACGCCTTCACGCCGGCATCCCCATAAAGGCGCTGATTTTTCGCTTCCGCGAGCGCCTGTGGGCCGTTGTCCACGTCGAGTAAAATGATGTCGAACGCGCCGGGAGAGGCCTTCAGGGTCTCGAAAACATCGCCGACGACGAGATTGCAACGGCGGTCATCCAGCGGAAAATCGTTGAGATGTCCCAGATACTGTCGATTCCAGCCGACCAGCTCCGGCACGAGCTCGGCAACCGTAATCTGCGCATCTTCACTGGCCAGGTCGAGAACGGTACGAAGCGTGTAACCGAGGCCAAGGCCACCGACGAGCACCGTCCTCGGATCGCCGAAGCGTTCGAACGCGCGTTCGGCCATCACTTCTTCCGAGTTGTGCACGCGATTCGACATCAAGATGCGTTCGCCGACGCGAATGACCCAATCATTCGCGAAGTTTCCGAGGACGAACTCGCCCCCATTGCCCACCCGCGCACGCGCCACGACGGCCCAATCGAGAAGAGAATGGGGTTCGACGGCTTCGACGGGCGTAGTCACTTTGGGGGGCGCATCAGACGGCAACCCGTCGGCGGGAGCAAGGTCCGAAGAGCACCCGGACAGAATGACCGCGCGCTTCCCGGCTGAGACCCTCCGGAACTCACGTTAAAAAAAGGTGAGCTTGGTCGGTGCTCCGACCAAATCGGGGTGTCGTCGCCGAACCCGACTTGGGCAAGACGGCCTACGAAACGGAGTTCTACCCGGCGTCCCGCTCCGCGTGAGCGCCCGCGGCCGGAAACGTTACCAAGGCGAACGACGCGCGCGGAGGCTCTGAGCTGCGAGTCGAGCGACGAGCATCACCGATGACAACTTTGACTGGCCCGGGACGACACCCTGGAGCGACAAAGCGGGAGGGTACCCGCTCCCTCTTGGGAGGCGACTCACTCGCAGGTGCGACCGAACCCTTTAGCGGCATCCTTGTAACTTTGATAGGCCCTTTTGCATCCCTCGACCGGCATCCCATCCCCCCACTTATCGCACATTGCGGGGACGCTGCCCGGATCCACCTTGCAGCAAGCCACGACCGCTTTGCACCAACCACCCTTTGGCGCGCCATCCCCTCCGAAGTAGGCACTGAAGTCGATGAACGTGTAGGCCATGATTCCCATGACCGGCACTGTAGTAAGGACCACCATCAAGATCACACTCCGCCCCGCTCGCTGCATCTGAGCTCCCCCGAGCGCCGGCGAGAGCCCCTGCATCGGCATTCCTGCCCCATACGGAGCGTGACCGAAACCCGCGGGTTGCCCCATGCCGTAGCCAGGTGCCTGGCCGCCTCCATAGCCCGCTTGCCCCATGCCGTAGCCAGGTGCCTGAGCGGGAGCGCCGGCACCGGCAATCGCGATGTTCAACGCATTCTGTGGGTCCACGCGCAAGTTCACCATGCCGCCAGGCTGGATCGACGGGATCAGCAACTCGGACACGAGCGGCTGAATTTGCGCTTGATACGGTGGCTGGTTCGGCAGGTACACTTCAAGGAAGATTTGGACACGAAGGTGCCGTGCACCCATCACAGCGACGCTCGTTCCCGTCGCGGCAATGTTCAGGATCCTACCTTGAGCGGGCATGCCTGACTGCAGCAGGCGCTGAACCTCTTTCTGTTCTTTTCCAAGCCCACTCATGAGCCGAAATACGAACGCCAGTGGCAAGACCGTAGAAACGATGATGATGAGAAGGATCGTTATCGACACGTCACGACGGTAAGCCCAAAGGACGCGTCCCGCAAATCGTTCGCAGTGCTGCCGTTGGCGTTGCTGTCGTGAGGTTTGCTGCCGTTGGGTTTGCTAGAGCATCGGTAACCCCAATGACAACGGGCTCACAAAGAGCCGACCGGGCGACCGCGTCGCTGCCGCTCCCGCGGTTACGCCACGCGTGGTAGGAAGGCCCCACCCATGCAGAAACCGCTCCGCCCGCGCGCAGTCCTCGTCGCCGTCAAGCTCCCAGGAGTCTCCGACGCGGAGCATGCGTCGAGTCTCGACGAACTCGCTCGCCTGGTCTCCACTCTCGGCTACGACGTCGAGGCGCGGCTCGTGCAGGCCCGACCCAAACTCGCCCCCGGTGCCGTCATCGGCGAAGGCAAGCTCCGTGAATTGGGAGAGCTCACGGGCGGCAGTGGCCGGGTGGGCACCACGGCGCCCAAGCCAAAGGACAAGGCACGCCAGCGCCGCGAGGCTGAGGCTGAGGCTGAGGCTGAACGAGACAGCCAGGAAAACAACGGCGAGTCCGAGGGCGAGTCCGAGCCTAACAGCGGCGAGTCCGAGCCTAACAGCGGCGAAGGGAACAGCCAGGAAAACAGCGACGAGTCCGAGGACGACCGCGATAACGACGACGACGACCGCGATAACGACGACGACGACCGTGATAACGACGACGACGACCGCGATAACGACGACGACGGCGACGAGGACAAAACCAAGTCGTCGGAAGCGCCCAAAGTGGACCTCGTGGCGGTCGACCACGACATCTCTCCAAGCCAAGCGCGAAACCTCGAGCGCGCGGTCGGCGTGACGGTCCTCGATCGGACGGGCGTCATCGTCGAGATATTTCATCGGCATGCCAAGAGCCGTGAGGCACGGCTTCAGGTCGAAATTGCGCGCCTCCGTTACACCGCGCCCCGCGTCCGCGAATCACCGAAGGGCAAGGAACGCCAGCGTGGACGAGGTGCCGGCGAGGCCGCTCTCGAGCTCGATCGCCGCAAGATCCGCGACCGCATCGCCGAGCTGACGGACGAACTCGAGCTCATCGGCCGCGAACAGGACACGCGTCGGCAGCACCGCAAAGGCTCGCTCCGAATCGCGCTCGTCGGTTACACCAATGCAGGCAAATCCTCGCTCATGCGGGCGCTCACCGGGAGCGAGGTGCTCGTCGAGGACAAGCTGTTCGCGACCCTCGACACCACCATCCGAACCCTGAAGCCGGAGACAAAGCCGCGCATTCTCGTGAGCGATACCGTGGGCTTTATCAAGAAACTACCGCACGACCTCGTGGCGAGCTTCAAGTCCACCCTCGACGAAGCGCTCGAGGCCTCGCATCTGCTTCACGTCATCGATGCCTCCGACGACGTTTGGGAGCCGCAGTGCGAAGTGACCCGCGAGGTGCTCGCTGAAATTGGCGCAAACACGGTACCCACGACCCTCGTCTTCAACAAGGCCGACCGCCTCGACGAGACCGCGAAGAAAGCACTGGCGAGCCGTTTTCCGGATGCGTGGATCGTCTCGGCCCATGACCCGAAAGACGTCGCCTCGATGCACGCTCGAGTGCTTGGGCTCTTCGAATCGAGCTACCTCGAGGCCAGCTTGCACGTGCCCTGGGCGAAGCAGTCGCTGGTCGCTGAAATCCACGAGGCCGGACGCGTTATCGAGGAAGAATACGACGAAAACGGCGTTGTCATCCGCTTTCGAGCGCCCAAGGAAGCGGTGGAGCGCATTCGAAACGCGCTCACGTCCCGCTAAGCTCGGTCGGCTTCCGAAGTCTCGGTTTGCGAGGTGCACAACCCGTCACGCGGCTCAGCAACCTTGCTATCACAATGCGACTCGTGTCGGCGGCGGTTGACGCGAAGGGGCGGTCACTGTGAGCGTACCGTTCATGCGGGGCAGCGATGCGTAACGGTGGCCGTGCCCTTTCGGGGACGAACGAGGCCGGGCTCCTGGAGCACGCGCTGACCGAGCGTGCGCTCGAGCTGCGTTTCGCGGAATGCGTAGCGTTTCTCGGGGCGTTCTCTCAGGTAGCCCAAGGTCGGGTCACTGCGGCTGACCCGCCGGTTTGGTGCGAAGCGCGCGGCTGGACGTCTTACCTTCGAGGACTCACGGCGCAGGAAGTCGAGCTGGCCGAGGTCGATGCCGGCGCTTGGTTCCGTCACGATGCGCGCGCGCCCGAGTCTTTGCGCTTTTTCGCTGAAAGTGCCGATACGCTGACGCGACTGCCCCGCAGCGGAGCTGTTCCTTCGACGAGCTTCAGGCCAACCCCACTCGTCAAGGAGCGCAAATCCCAGCAAATCGACGCGCTCATCGCTGCCTTGCGGCCGCTCGCCGAAAAGTCCGAGCGCGTGGTCGACATCGGGACTGGAAAGGGGCACCTCTCACGGCTCGCCTCGGAGAGCTGGCTTTGCGCAGCACTCGGACTCGACCGAAACGAGCGTCTCTTGTCGAGCGCGACCGCGCTTATCCGTGGCGAGCCAGCCGAATACCAGAAACTCGACGCCCTCGCGGAGGCGCTTCCTCTCAGGGCGAGCGATCTCGTCCTCGGCCTGCACGCCTGCGGAGAGGTCACGGACATCGCGCTCGCAAGCGCGCTGGGTGTCGGCGCACGGATGGCCTTTGTCTCATGCTGCCTTCAAAAACAGCGCGCCCCCGAGCGCTTGGCGTCCTCCAGTTTCGGCCGGTCGCTTGGATTTTCGCTGTCGCGGGAGGTACTCGGGTTGTCCAATCTGATGGGGCGTGCACTTGGCATCGAGGTCCCTCAATCGGTGTCGATCGAAGCCCATCAAGCCCGGCACGCGCTGCGCTTGCTCCTCGAACTTCGGGGGGTTTCGACGGAACCCGGCGAGGAGATGCGGGGCGTGAATCGGCGGCGTGCCCGCAAAGGCTTGGACACGCTCGCATTCGAGGCCTGCCAGGCGCGCGGCCTTTTAGTGCCGAGTCCCATTGAGCTTGAACACTGCAAAATGGTTGGTGAAACGCAGTTTTCGGCGATGCGACGCTGGTCCCTGCCCCGGGCTCTCTTGCCGCGGGTGATCGAGTGTGCCGTGGCGTTCGATCGGGCTGCGTTGCTGCAAGAACGTGGGCATGTGGCCTCTGTGACCGAGGCCTTTCCCGCAGCCGTGAGCCCAAGAAACATCTTGCTCGTCGGTGTGCCCGACCGGTGATGGTGAAGCCACGGGCTCACGACGAAGCAAACCCTCGGAGCGCATTCGCGATGGAAAAGGGTTGCCGCAGCCGGATTCACGCCGAACCTTACGAACGAATGAGTCCCCCCGCGAACCCGTCGGCATCTTCCGAGCCCCCCGAGCGGGCGAACGGTTTGCCCACACGGCGAACAACCGGGATCGGCATCACGCTGACCGCGGTTCGGCGCTTTTTTAAGACCGGCGTCGAAGCCATAGCGCCCCTCGATCTCGCAATCGAAGCTGGTGCGTTTGTCGCATTCCTCGGTCCTTCGGGCTGCGGCAAGTCCACCTTGTTGCGGCTCATCGCGGGGCTCGATCAACCGAACGAGGGTTCGATCACGTTTCCTGGGGGACCAGCCAAAAGAGCTCTCGCATTCGTCTTTCAGGATCCGCATCTGTTGCCGTGGCGGCGCGTGCTCGAGAACGCCGCGCTACCCCTTGAGCTGACAGGGATCGGCAAGCCCGAACGCACCGAGCGGGCACTGGCGGTGCTCGAGGAAGTGGGCCTGGCCGACGCCGCACAGCGTTTCCCGCGTGAGCTTTCCGGTGGCATGCGGATGCGGGTCTCGCTCGCGCGGGCACTCGTGACAGAGCCTGACTTGCTGTTGCTCGACGAGCCCTTCGCTGCCCTCGATGAACTCACCCGTCGCCACCTCGATGACCAGCTCCGCGCGCTCTGGCAAAAGCGTGGGATGACCGTTCTTTTCGTCACCCACACGTTGAGTGAAGCGTCCTACCTCGCCGAACGAGCCATCGTGTTCTCGAAGCGCCCGGCGCGCATCGTGGCCGACCGACGACTGACGCTGCCTGCCGAGCGCAATTTTTCCATCCGCAGCACGCCCGCATTCCTCGCCGAGGAGCAGGCGCTCTACGAAGCGTTGGTCCGGGGCGAAGGGGCCTGACATGCGAGACTCACTTGAACGGGTGCTCGCGCCGCTCGGAGCGTTGGTGCTTTTCCTCGGAGCCTGGGAAGGCCTCACGCGTGGGCTGGCCGTTCCGAGCTACCTCGTTCCGCCGCCGTCCGCGGTGCTCACTGCCGCGGCCTCCGAAGCGTCGCTGCTGCTCGTCGGAGCCATCACGACCGGACGGGCCGCGCTCATTGGCTTCGCTCTCAGTGCGGTCCTCGGCGTGCTCCTGGCCATCCTGCTCGCGGCCTCGCGGCTTATCGAGCGCGCGCTTTATCCCTATACGGTGTTCCTCCAAACCGTTCCGGTCGTCGCGATTGCGCCCTTGCTCGTGGTCTGGTTCGGACCAGGGCTTCGCGCCGTTGCGGTTTCGGCGTTCATCGTGTCGGTGTTCCCCGTCATCGCGAACACCCTCGCAGGCCTTCGCTCCGTCGATCCGGCCTTGCGGGACTTGTTTCGCCTGTACACGGCGAGCCGCTGGGCGAGGCTGTTCAAGCTCGAACTGCCGTCCGCGATCCCCGAGCTGGTGACGGGGCTTCGCGTTGCATCCGGGCTTGCAGTGATCGGCACCATCGTCGGGGAATTCGTCGCCGGTTTCTCCGAGGGGTCGCCAGGGCTTGGTATCGTCGTCCTCTCCTCCTACCGACAATTGCGAACCGACCTGCTTTTTGCCGCGGTTCTCACCGCTTCCGGCCTTGGGCTGGCGCTCTTCGCGAGCGTGAATCTTCTCGGCACCTTGCTCCTGCGTCGCTGGCACGCCTCCGAGCTCCAGCCCTAAAACACGAAAGGCTATTCATGTTTCTACGCTCCTTCGTCACGCTGTTGATCCTCACTGCAACGAGCTTCGGCAGTGGTTGCCAGAAATCATCCACGAGCGCACAGGCGACCGGGGGCGCAGCCGGTACAAAGGTCAAGCTGCAGCTCAATTGGGTCGCGGAGCCGGAATTCGGCGGTTTTTACGCCGCGCGTGAAACCGGCGCGTACGCGAAGGGCGGGCTCGAGGTCGAGATTGCGGGCGGGGGAGCCGGGATCCCGGTGGTGCAAATGGTCGCGGGTGGCCAAGCCGACTTCGGCATCGCCGGCGCAGACGAGCTCATCACCGCGCGGCTCCGAGGTGCGGACGTGGTGCCGATCTTTGCGGTGTACCAGACTTCACCCCAATGCCTGATGGCGCACGCATCCAGAAACGCAGAGGGGATTAGCGATTTGTTGTCCTCGGGCACCGTCGCTCTCGAGCCCGGTTTGCCCTACGCCGCGTACCTGAAGAAAAAGTACGGATTCGATAAGGCGAAGATCGTCCCTTACGACGGAGGCGTGGCGCGTTTCGTCGCCGACAAGGAATTCGCGCAGCAATGTTTCATCACGAGCGAGCCCATCGCAGCGAGCCAAAAGGGGGCGACTCCCAAAGTGTTCCTGGTGGCCGCAGAAGGCTACAATCCGTACCTCGCGGTGCTCATCACCCGGCGTGCGCTTTGGCTCGAGCAACCCGAGCGCGTGAAGGCGTTTGTGCGCGCCACCCGCGAGGGCTGGAAGAGTTACCTCGAGAACCCCGAGGCCGCGAACGCGCTGATGAAAAAGCTCAATCCAAGCATGAGCGCCGAAACCTTCGCGGCGGCGGCGGCCAAGCAAAAGCCCCTCATCGAGACGGCCGAGACGGCCCAGCACGGACTCGGTTCCATGACACGAGAACGCTGGGAAACACTTGGTGCGCAGCTTGTCGACCTCGGGCTCATTCCAAGCGCGCCGCCGACTTCGGATTACTTGGTCGCTGTCGACTGAGCGCGTAAATCGCTCGAGATTCGGGGAGCGCCACCCGCCCACACGACGCGCGGCGACGGTCTCAGCCTATCGAGGTTGGCAAACCCAACACCCGCCATCGCACCATGCCCCCGGCTAGATTCGCGCAGCGAGCAAAGCCAGCCTTGCCGAGGATCACCGTCGCCATGGCCGAGCGTCGGCCCGTCTGGCACACGACGACGACCGGCAAGTCCGACTGGACCTCGCCGATGCGGAGTCGAAGTTCCTCGAGTGGAATGAGTTGCGCGCTTTCGATGTGACCGAGGTCGCCATGAAACTCGCTCGCGCTGCGAACGTCGAGCACGTGAAGGTGCTGGCGGCTTTGTGCGACCCACTCGGGCGCGAGTTCCGTGAGGCCCGCGTAAGTGATGACGAGTGGGCCCCAGTTTGGGGCTTCGGGGGTCTTCCCATCCGCAGGCTGACCCGCACGCAAATTCGCGGGCAGCGCGAGAGCGAGCTGCTTCGGGTGGGGCAAGCCGAGGTTCTGCATGTAGCCGACGAAGTCCTCCTCCCGTGCCCCACCACCGATGCGTGGGTTGTGGAGGCGTTCCTCACCGATGGTGCTCGACGTGCGGCCTTCGTAATCATGCCCCGGGTAAACGGTGCAGGTGTCGGGTAGCGAGAACAACTCATCCTGAATCGAGCGAAAAAGCCGACGAGCGTCACCGTCTTGAAAGTCCGTGCGCCCCGTACCCCGCACCAGGAGCGCGTCCCCCGTGAACGCATACGCCTGGTTCGAAAGCACGAGCGATACGCAGCCACTCGTGTGACCAGGGGTCGCGCGTACCGCCAGCGTTTCGTCGCCAAATCCGATGAGCACACCCGGCAGGAGAGGCGTGTCGATGTTCTGTGCTCCGTACGCCGGAGAGAGCGCAATCTTGCTCCCGAGGGCCACTTTCATCAACCAGGCGCCGGTCACGTGGTCGGCGTGGCAGTGCGTGTCGAGGGTGCACAAGAGCTTCAGGCCGAGCTCGCGGATGAGCGCCGCATCGCGCGCGTGCTGCTCGTAGACGCAATCGATGAGCACCGCCTCCAGG
>CANMZR010000068.1:5000-14979 GCA_947502375.1 Polyangiaceae bacterium | reverse complement strand
CCCGGTCCCATCGGCTGCATGCCCATCGGCTGCATGCCCATCGGCTGCATGCCCATCGGCTGCATGCCCATCGGCTGCATGCCCATCGGCTGCATGCCCATCGGCTGCATGCCCATCGGCTGCACCAGTCCGTGCGCTCCAGCCCCCCCATGAGGGGCGGGATAAGAGCCGGCACCCATCGCGGCACCAGGCTCCACTCCGACGCCCATTCCCATCGGAAGCGCACGCTCGGTCGACCTGAAAGGCTGCGCCGCACCGAGCTGCGTGCCCCCCGGTCGAACGTGCGCTTCGGCCGCTGCGTCGACGACGCTCGCTGGCGTCGGCACGCGTGCTCCCACGGGTGCGACGGCTTCGACTTGCGGTGCCGAGGGCAAGACGCTTCCCCCTGGAAAAGAATTGGCGGGTGTGAGCGCGCTTGCCGTAGGCGCGCCGGCCGCGCTCGCCGACCGGCTCTTCGTGGCGGCGATTGGGTCCATGCCCGTATGCCCGCTCGGCGCTCGGGCCGCCTCGGGCGCGAACGGTTCGAGGGCCGAGCGGAATGCGTCGAGGTTGTCAAAGCGCTCATCGGGTGTCGCCCCCATCGCCGTGTGCACCGCCGCCGAAAGTTCGTCCGGAATCGTGGGCTCCAGCTCGTGCAGGTTCGCAACCTTGCCCTCCAGATAGTGGGCCGCGATGGCATGGGCCGAGTCTCCGCCCACGGGCCGGTGACCGGACAGCATTTCGAAGAACATCACGCCGAGCGAGAACACGTCGGCCCGGCCGTCGACCTTGTCCGCGCTGAATGCCTGCGCTGGCGCCATGTATTCGGGCGTACCCATGACGACTCCGGGACGCGTCAGCCCGCGCTCGAGCTCACCCGAAGCCTTCAGCTTCGCGATACCAAAATCCAGGATCTTGACCTGCATTCTGCCCTTCGCGTCGCGCGTGAGCATCACGTTGTCGGGTTTCAGGTCGCGATGCACAATCCCCATTCGATGGGCCGCGCTGACGCCCTCGATGATCTGCAACATGATCTCGAATGCGGCGCCATACCCGAGCCGTTCACCCTTCGCGAACAACGCCTCGTAGAGCCCTTGAAGGGACTGGCCGTCGATGAGTTCCATCACCATGAAAGCCAGACCGTCCGCTGTCTGATCGACGTCGGAGACGGTGACGACGTGGGGGCTTTTGATGCGCGCCGAGACCTGTGCCTCTTGGAGAAAGCGCTCCACGAGCCCCGCTCGTTTGGCCAGTTGCCCGTGAAGAAACTTCAACGCGACGCTGGTTCCGAGGAGCTCATGTGAGGCCTCCCAAACGCTGCCCATGCCACCTTCGCCAATCAGTCGGGCGAGGCGGTACTTGTTGTTGATCAGCTGGCCAGGTTGTGGATGCATCGTCGCGCGGGCAAAAAAGGACTGAGGCGAATGAGCGGGGCTGTAGAGAGCGTTCACCCGTTCTAGGACGGTCCTAAACTAAAATCCGTGCAATCGTACTACGCGTCCGTCTTTTTTCCGTTGAAAACCTCCGCCGTCGCGCGCATTACCGATGGATGCGGCGCGCACAGCTTCTCGGAGTCGGTCACTATGTTCCGACCAAGATCGTCACAAACGATGACCTGGCGAAGCTCATGCCGACCACCGACGAGTGGATTTTCCAGCGGAGCGGCATCAAGGAGCGTCGCTTCATCGAACACAGCGGCATCGCGCCGAGTGACCTCGCCGTGCCGGCCTGCCAGCAGGCTCTCGAGCGCGCCGGCCGCTCAATCGAGGACGTCGACGCCATCATCTTTGCGACCCTCAGTCCGGACGCAGATTTTCCGGGGAGTGGCTGTTTCCTTCAGCGCAAGCTCGGGCGACCCGGCATTCCGGCACTCGATGTGCGCAATCAGTGCTCGGGTTTTCTGTACGGTCTCAGCATCGCCAACGCCTGGGTCCAAACGGGCGCGTACGACAACATCCTCGTCGTCGGTGCCGAGGTTCACTCGACCGGCGTCGAATTTACGGAGCGCGGCCGCGCGGTTTCTGTGCTCTTCGGTGATGGCGCCGGCGCTGCACTCGTCGGGGTCAGTGAGGACCCGAACAAAGGCATCCTTTCAGTGAAGCTCCACGCTGACGGCCGCGGCGCCGAGGACCTGTGGATCCCGGCGCCGATGTCGGGGCATACGCCTCGAATCACTCACGAAATGCTGGATGAAGGGCTTCACTATCCGCAGATGAACGGGAAGCAAGTTTTCCGCTGGGCCGTGGAAAAAATGCCCGAAGTGGCCCGTGAAGTGCTCGCCGACACCGGGCTCGCCATCGAAGATATCGATCTTTTCGTCCCTCATCAGGCGAACAAACGCATCAATCAGTTCGTGGCGGGTGCGCTTGGCATTCCGGATGAGAAGGTCGTTCACAACATCGAACGCTTCGGCAACACGACGGCCGCGACGATCCCGATCGGTCTCTCCGAGAGCTGGGCGGAGGGGCGCTTGAAGGACGCGACCGTGCTCTCCGCTGCGTTCGGAAGTGGGTACACCTGGGCCGGTGCGCTCATTCGCTTCTGAGGCGTCCGCTCGTTTTGAGACGCATCGTTTTCGAGTCATCATGCTGCAATCCCGAATCATTGATGCCGCGGTCGGTCGTGCGCTCGACGAAGACCTCGCGAGTGGCGATCTCACGAGCGAGGCCTGCGTGCCGGCTGCGGCTGCGGCTGAAGGGGTCGCGCTCGCCCGCCACGCGATGGTGGTCTGTGGTGGCGAAGTTTTTCGGCGGACCTTTCAGCTCGTCGACCCCTCGACCGAGGTGGAGTTCGTGAAGGCCGACGGGGAGCTCGTCGCGGCGGGCGAGGTCCTTTGGCGGATCCGCGGAAAAGCGCGGGCGCTCTTGATGGCGGAGCGCGTCGCGCTGAATTTCGTTCAGCGAATGACGGGTATTGCCACCGCGGCTCATCGGTACGTCGCCGCCCGCCCACCTGGGGCCACGACGCGGATCGCCGATACGCGAAAGACCACCCCAGGTCTGCGCGCGTTCGAACGCTACGCCGTGCGCACGGGCGGTGCCCACAACCATCGAGATGACCTCGGCAGCGCCGTGATGATCAAGGACAACCACATCGTTGCCGCGGGCGGCATTCCTGCCGCGGTCGCGAGGGCTCGCGAGCGTGCCCCGCACACCTGCCGAGTGGAGGTCGAAGTGACCACGATGAGCGAGCTGGAACTGGCGCTCGACGCCGGCGCTGACATCATTATGCTCGACAACATGGACGACGCTGCAATTCGCGTCGCGGTTGGGCGCTGCCGGGCGGTCGGGTATCCGCCGCATGGTCCGATCGTCGAAGCTTCAGGCGGTATCACCCTCGCGCGGATAGCAACCTTGTGCGATGCCGGCGTCGACGTGATCAGCGTCGGCGCGTTGACCCACTCGGCACCAGCTGGCGACATTTCGCTCGAGCTGACGGGCCTCGTTTGAGCCGCCTCGACGCGGCACGAATTGCCGCGGAGCTGTTACGGCTCGACTGCCGTGTTGGCCCGCTTACCGTGCTCGACGTCACCGCGTCTACCAACGATGACGCACGCGTGCTTGCACGCTCCGGCTGTCCGCATGGCGCCGTCGTACTGGCCGATACCCAGACGGCGGGTCGCGGGCGCGGCAGCCATCGCTGGCATTCACCTCCCGGTGCCGGGCTCTACGTTTCGATCGTCTGGCGCCCCAAGCTCGAGCCGTCACGGCTCGCGTTGCTCGCATTGGCGGCGGGGGTTGGTGTGGCGCGCGCGGTCGATGCTGAGCTCGAGCGTCCGCGGGCTCGTATCAAATGGCCCAATGACGTTTACGTCGATGAACGCAAAGTCGCCGGGATCCTGGTGGAGGCGCAAGTGAACTCGAGCTTAGCGACCGTCATCATCGGTGTCGGCTTGAACATTTTTACCAATGAATTCCCAGAAGAATTGGCGAACGTTGCAACGTCGCTCTGGCTCGCAGGAAGTCGCGAACTCGACCGAAATAGCGTTGCGGCGCGGCTCCTCGGCTCGCTCGACGGTGCGTGCCGGTGCCTCGAGGGGCCGCTTGGCAGCTCGCTCCTCGATGAACTCATGGCTCGCGATTGGCTGCTCGGACGCAGCATCTCGGTGGGTGAGCTCGTCGGTACCGCGACGGGCATCGATCGGGATGGGCGGCTCTCGCTTCGAACGGACGACGGCCGTCATCACGCCGT
This sequence comes from Polyangiaceae bacterium, assembly GCA_947502375.1. GTDB lineage: Bacteria > Myxococcota_A > Polyangia > Polyangiales > Polyangiaceae > SYFR01. The sequence continues at coordinate 10,809 of CANMZR010000068.1, read as the reverse complement.
CGTCGCGGGCGAAGTTTCGGTCCGTCTGAAGCCTGTCTGACGTTCGCCGCCGACCACGCCGACGGGCTCCCCGTGTTGACGTTGGGCTTGCGGCGCGCTCGCAACCGGGCATGCTCTGCGCGTGCTCTCCGACACGCTGGTCATTCACGAGATTTACGCAAGCATCCAGGGCGAATCGACCTTCGCAGGCATGCCGTGCACGTTCGTTCGCACGGTCGGCTGCGATCTGCGCTGCGTATGGTGCGACACGCCTCAGGCGTTTCACGGTGGCACCCGGCTCACGCGCGGTGAGGTGCTCGAACGCGCGCTATCTTTCGGAACACCGCTCGTCGAATTGACTGGCGGGGAGCCCTTGCTGCAACCGGGCGTCTTGCCGCTGATGCGCGAACTTTGCGACGCGGGGCGGACCGTCCTTCTGGAGACGGGTGGTCATCGCGACGTGTCGGGCGTCGATCCACGCGTTCACAAGATCGTTGACCTCAAAGCCCCAGGTTCCGGCGAAGTCGAGCGAAACAGGCTCGAAAACCTGCGTTATCTCACCCTTCGTGATGAACTCAAATTCGTCCTTGCCGATCGTGCCGACTACGATTGGATGCGCGGCATCATCGCGACGCACGCACTTGCCGCATTCGGGATGACGCTGCTTGCTTCACCGGCGTTTGGCCTTCTCGACCCGCGTGCCCTCGTCGAGTGGGTGCTTCAGGACAAGCTCCCGGTTCGCGTCAATCTTCAGCTCCACAAGTACGTCTGGGGTGCGGATGCCGAGGGTGTCTAAGGTTCGTCCGTGAACCGCAAAAATTCGGCCACGTTGCGTTTTGAACCGAGAATAAGGGGCACCTTCTGATGCAGCGTCGTCGGCTGCAGGTCGAGGATGCGGGCTTGACCGGTCGTAGCGACGCCGCCGGCTGCCTCGAAGATGAACGCGAAGGGATTCGCCTCGTAGAGCAGGCGCAGCTTGCCCTCGGGATTCTTCGCGTCGGCCGGGTAAGCGAAGAGGCCTCCGCGAAGGAGGGTGCGATGCGCGTCCGCCACCAGTGTTCCAACGTACCGTGATGAGTAGGGTCGGCCTTGCGTCGGGTTCTCCTCTTTGACCCATTCGTTCCAGCGCTTCACGCCCGGCGCCCAGCGTCCGGCATTGCCCTCGTTGATCGAGTACGTCGCGTGGTGCACAGGGACGCGGATGTTCTCATGCGACAGCAGAAATTCACCGACCGACGGGTCGTAGGTAAAACCGTGAACAGAGCCGCCCGTCGTTATCACGAACTGCGTCGATGAACCGTAAATCACATAGCCCGCCGCCTGCAGCTCGCGCCCCGGCTTCAAAAAATCAGCCTGCGTCGCCGGACCGTCATGGTCTTTTCGGTAAACGCCGAAAATCGTGCCGATCGAGATGTTCACGTCAATGTTGCTCGAGCCATCGAGCGGGTCGAACACCACGAGATACTGAGCACTCTGCGCGGTCGATAGAACGCGAATATCTTCCTCCTCTTCGCTCGCGGCGGCGGCGCAGTGATTGCGTCGGCCGAGCACGCGAAGCAGCGTCTCATGTGCCTCTTGGTCGAGCTTTTGAACGACGTCGCCGGTTGCGTTGGTGTCTCCCGTCGTTCCGAGAACGTTGACGAGTCCGGCACGCCGAACCCGCGAGGTGATCATCTTCGCCGCCAGCGCGAGTTGATTCAAAAGTGAGGTGAAGTACCCGCGCGCTTCTCGCCGCCCCAGCATCCCTTCGAGGATGTACGTCTCGAGCGTCAGGCCGATGCGCGAGGAGTCGCTTTCTGCGGGCTCGTAGTCTTCCATGGTCCATCACGTTCGCCCTGAACCCGGGTCACCGTCAATGTGCGCGTGCGTTGAGGGAGGTATTGTGCTTACATGCCGCCGCAATCCCCATGGAATTGAAGATTTCCCTCGTCGCGACCCCCCCGCTTCTGGCATTGGCGGAGGTCCTCGTGCTCGGTATTCCGTCTGGGGCCGCCTTGAAGAAGGCGCTCGCGCCGCTGACGAAAGAGCTCGGAAGCCAGCTCACCAAGGCGTTGAAGCGAAGCGAATTTGCTGGGAAAAAAGGTGAACTTTGCGACGTTCCGGTTCATGGGACGTCTGCGAAGGCCACGCGCATCGCGCTCGTGGGTCTCGGCGACGCGGCCTCGCTCGAGGGGCCAGAACTGCGGCGTCTCGGCGCGCGTGCCTCGCGTTTCGCCCGTTCGCTCAACGCGACGACGGTCGCCGTCGCCACCGTCGGTATTGAACTCGAAGGTGCTGAACGCTTGTTGGCCGAAGGCATCGTGCTCGGTGCGTATCGGTTTGAAAAGTATCGCACCGGCGACCGCGTCTCGAAGTTTCCACTGGGCAAGGCGCTGGTCGTGACGACACGCCGGGTCGATGCCGCGTTGAAGCAACAAGTTGCCGACGGTCAGCGGGTCGCCGATGCCATTTGTCTCGCGCGGGATCTCATCAACCTCGCGCCGAATGACCTCTATCCCGAGGCCCTGGCTGACTACGCGCAAAAGGTCTGCACGGACCGCAAGGAAGCGGGCTTGTCGTGCACGGTGTTGAAGCACGCCGAGCTGAAGAAACGCGGCATGAACTTGATCGATGCCGTCGGTCGCGGTAGCCGTCGGTCACCCGTCCTCATCCATATGAAATATCGGCCGCCCGGCTCGAAAAAAGAGGCGCTGCCGAAACTCGCGTTTGTGGGCAAAGGCATCACCTTCGATACCGGTGGCATTTGCATCAAGCCCGCGCCGGGAATGGAAGAGATGAAGGGCGATATGGGCGGCGCGGCGAACGTGGTCGCATTCATGGCGGCGCTCGCCGTTACGCAGCCGAGGGCCGAGATACACGGCATCATCGCGGCCGCGGAAAACATGCCCGATGGTGAAGCGTACCGGCCCGGCGACATCTTCACGAGCTACCAAGGTAAGACCGTGGAGATCATCAACACGGATGCGGAGGGCAGGCTCGTCCTCGCCGACGCGCTCCATTATGCCGTGGAGCAGGGCGTCGAGATGATCCTCGACAACGCGACCCTGACCGGCGCGTGCGTGGTGGCGCTCGGCCCCACGGTGTCTGGTTACTTTTCAAACCGCAGTGACCTGGCAGCGCGCGTCGGTGCTGCGGCGGGTCGGGCGGGCGAGGCGATGTGGCACATGCCGCTCGTCGAAGACCTTCGTGACATGTTGAAGAGTGACTGGGCCGACCTGAAACACGTCGGTGACCGCTGGGGTGGTTCGATCACGGCGGCGCTTTTCCTGCGCGAATTCGTCGGTGAAACGCCGTGGGTCCATGTCGATATTGCGGGACCGTCGATGGCCAACAAGGTCTACGACGTCTATGCGAAGGGTGGCACCGGTCACGGGGTGCTCACGTACCTTCAGCTCGTCGATGATTTTGTGCAAAACAGCGCAAGCAAGCCTGCTGCCGTAGGCTGAGCACGCGCATGAACGGCCCTCTGTCCGGCCCCACGCTGGCACAGCTTCGCAAGAAGCTCGGGCGCGCGGTTGGTGCCGCCATGTCTGAGTTCGCGATGGTGGACGAAGGCGACCGCATCCTATGCGCGGTCTCTGGCGGTAAAGACAGTTACGTCATGCACGAGCTCTTGACCGATCTCGAGCGTCGTGCGCCGGTGTCGTTCGAAGTGATTGCGGTCAACGTCGACCAAGGGCACCCGGGGTACCCGCGTGAGAAACTTCACGACTACATGGCTGCCGGCGGTCATCGTTTCCGCATGGTGTTCGAAGACACTTACACCATCGTCAAAGCCAAGGTGCCCGAAGGCAAGACGACGTGCTCGCTCTGCTCGCGGTTGCGACGGGGTATCCTCTACACGCTTGCTCGTGAGATGGGCTGCAACAAAATTGCGCTGGGGCATCATCGAGATGACTCCGTCACGACCCTCATGATGAATCTTTTCTTCTCCGGCACCCTGAAGGCCATGCCGCCGAAGCTCATCAATGACGAAGGCGACGTCGTGGTCATCCGGCCACTCGCGTACTGCGCCGAAGACGACTTGCGCGCCTATTCGGATGCGCGGGCCTATCCAATCATTCCGTGCGTTCTTTGCGGCAGCCAACCGAATCTGCAGCGACGCATCGTCGGTGACATGCTCGCCGACCTAGACCGGCGGCATCCTGGCGTGCGTGACAGCATGCTCGCCGCCTTGCGGAACGTGCGCCCCTCCCATCTACTCGACCGTGACCTCTGGAAAGCCCTTGGGCTCGAAGTTGCCCCGGATGACGAGCCGCGTTCCGTGAATCTCGACCCATCCCCGGAGCAGGGTGGGGTGATTTCGGTTGAGGCGCTGCTCCGGCGTGGGCGCGCTCCGTCCCCGGTGCTCGGCGAGCCCGAAGATGCATCGAATCGCGCTGCGAGTCGAATGGAGATGGCTGTCTCCGGCGACCCGTCGAGCGCGCCGCTCTTCGAAGGCTGAGGCGAGCCAATCGGGATGCACGGCGAGTCGCAGGAACCAAGTTCATCGGCTGCGCTCGAGGTGCCGCGAGTGGCTGACACGCCCACCCCGCGGCGCCCCGTGGCCTCGCGGGCCCGGGCGGCGGCCATTCGCTGTGGAGCGGCTGGCGTCGTGGCTTGGCTCATCACCGTTTCGCCCATTCTTTTTGCACGCGCGGCGCCGTTTGCAGCGCGTCTATTCGCGGCGGCGGCGCTCGTTGCAAGTCTCGCCGGGACGCAGGCCATCCAGCGCCATCATCGGCTCGCGCGAGCTCTCGGGATCACCGCTTTCCTCGGCTTTGCGGGTGCCGCCTGGGGGCTGGCGGCGGGAACCCGTCTGTTGGCTGGGTTCGACCCCTTGCGAGGCTTCTTCGGCGTCCTTGCGTGGGCCACGTACGCCGCGTCATGGTCGGAGCCCTGGAAAGCCGCCGGGGCTCAACTTGAGGTCGCGCCGCCTGGCGCAAGGGCCACCCTCGAGCCGCGCCGTGGCACCCCCGTGAGCGCCACGCTGGTGGGCTCGTCAGGTGTCGTGTTTGGGCTCGGCTGCCTCGGCCTCGCTTGGTCCGTCGAGGAGCCGAGTCGTGCTGTTTGGGCTCGTGCGATCGGGGTTCTCGCTGCCGTATCGCTTAGCAGTGCCGCGGCGTCGATCGCGGTGATCGTTGCGCGGGACGGGCACGCCGGGTCGGCGCAACGCCAGCCTGTCGATGGTCGAATCATCCGAGCGCTGTGCGCGATTGCGCTACTTGTTGCCGCAGGGTTCGCGATTGCGCGCTTGCATTGAGTCAGCTCAAAAACCGGCTACACTTGGCTCCCATGGGCGCGCGGTCGGTTTTTCCACTCCTACTTTTACTCCTTGCCACGAGCGCGTTTGCTTTTGCGTTGCTGGCTCTCACGCGGCGTGAGGACATCTTTGCCGCGCTGGCCGTCGCATCAGGCGCGCTGGCTTTGCACGCCCTGCGTCGCAGCATTCGGCTGCTCGAGGGCACATGACCGGGGCGCGGCCAGCTTTGTGCGTGGCGCTTTTATGGCTTCTCGGAGGCTGCGACCCAAAGCCCGTGGCTCCTCGTCCAACTGCGGGGCAACTCGGTCCTGGCGTTGTGGCGGTCGTCGGTGCTGAGCCGATCACCGCGGTCGAAGTTTCGCTGGTTGCGCTAGCGAGCAACAGCGCCTCGAAAGCAGCTCGCGATGCCGTTGTGCGGGACGCCCTGTTTGCCGCTCAAGCGGACGCAGAACTTCCAGAAGAAGTCGCCAGCGCCCAGCGCCGGACCCTCGCACGAGCGATGATCCACCGTATCGCCGCCGACGCACGTTTGAAGCCTCTCGACCCGAAGGAAGCCGAAAACTGGAGCCTCGCGCGTTTTCTAGACGT
>CANMZR010000067.1 GCA_947502375.1 Polyangiaceae bacterium | reverse complement strand
CCCATTTCAGGCGCTGAAAGTCCCTGGCCAGCAAGCGCTCCCTCGGACGCGGCACTCGTTTTCGACACTGCCCTAGGTGCGCCCACTTCGAGTCTCCTCGAGCGGGCCAGAGGCTCTGGGGCGGTGGTGCTCGGGCCGTTGGCGATGTGGTTCGCCCAGGCGGCGGCCCAACTGAATTGGTGGTTCGACGAATCGGTCACGGCCGGCGAGCTTCGGGAGCTTCACCGATGACACTCCTGGTCCGCACGCCCACGAGCAAGAGCATGACACAGCGTGCACTCGTCCTCGCCGCGCTGGCCCAAGGTCCATCGGAACTCCACGACCCACTCGATTGCGACGACTCACGACACCTTCGTTCGATGCTCGAAGCGTTTGGCACAACGTTCGTCGAGGGAGAGGCCGGACGGCGGCTTTGGGTGCACCCGGCAGCGTCACTGCGGATAGCCCCCGCTCGGGCCCTTCACTGCGGGAACGCGGGCACGGCCATCCGGTTCGGTGCGGCCTTGGCGCTGCTCACGGATGGGCCCTTCGTTCTCGATGGCGATGCCCACATGCAGCGGCGTCCCATCGGTCCGCTGACGGAATGCCTTCGGACCATGGGCATTCGGGTGGAACACCTCGGCCATCCAGGATGCCCTCCTATGCGGCTGGAGCGGCTTCTGCCCGCCCCGTCCGTAGCCTCGCTCGACGGCTCCCTTTCGAGTCAATTCGCGAGTGCGCTGCTGCTCGTTGCCCCGCTTTTACCCAACGGGCTTCAGCTCGAACTCACGGGTCGCATCGTGAGTCGGCCTTACCTCGACATGACGATCGACATGTTGCGCGCGGGAGGCGTGGACGTCACGTGGCAGAGCGAGCGCGAGCTCCGGGTGCTTCCCGGGAGGCCGCGAGGTCGCATCTCAATCATTGAAAGCGACTGGTCGGCGGCGGCATTCATTCTCGCCGCGGGTCGCATCACCGGCACCGAGTTGGTCCCGATGGGTCTTCTCGAGCCGGGCGCATCGCGGCAAGGTGACGCGGCTGTCGTGCGCTGGCTGGCGGAGCTTGACGGTGCTGCCACGAATGAGGTCGATCTCACAGATTGCCCGGATTTGATTGCGCCGCTGGCCGCAGTGGCCTTGTTCGCCAGGCGACCGACGCGCCTTCGCGGAGCCGCCCACACGCGCTGGAAAGAGTGCGACCGGGTCGCCGTCCTGGCCTCGGAATTTCGTAAACTCGGAGCGGACCTTATCGAACATGACGACGGGCTCACTGTGAACCCAATGCCGAGTGCCGTCATCGAGCGCACCTGCGAGCCTGCCGCCGAGCGGGTACTCTTGGACCCCCACGAGGATCACCGAATGGCGATGGCGTTCGGCATTGCCTCGCTTCGGATGCCGTCGATCCGCATCAAAAACAAGGGATGCGTGTCGAAGTCTTTCCCGGAGTTCTGGGATGTTCTCGAAGACATTCGCGCCTACGCCGCCACTCGATAGCGCCTGCGTACTCGCGCTCGAAGGGATCCCACTGCACTTGCAGGAGCCCGCTGACGTCTCGAAGCTGTCGCTCCGACTCGCCAAGCTTGGACCATTCGAGCTTCGCCAGAAAAGTCATGCGCCCCGGAACGGGTGTCGAAGGGTCGCATCGTCATGTCAACGGTCCCCGAAACCGATCGCACACTTCAACGAAGTAGCGCGATTGACGGGGTCTTGGAGGTGAGGACGGGATTCGAACCCGCGTGTGATGGTTTTGCAAACCATTGCCTAACCGCTTGGCTACCTCACCACCGCCCAGACGAGCCGGGCGGCGCAGTCTTAGCATGGTTGGAGGTCTTGGCAAAACCCAGTATGTTGCCGAGCGATGAACGATCTCGACAGCCAATGCCTCGACCGGTTCCCCGAATGGCTCCAAACGCTTGGCGAAGACGCCGCCCGCTTGGCCGCAGTGGTTGACGATGCGACGGCGCCGGAGGCCGTCAGGCGTTACGCCGTGGGTTCGCTGAACTATCTTTTTAAGTCCCTCGACCTCATTTCGGACGGCATCGAAGACCTCGGATTCATCGATGATGCGTTCGTACTGCGCGTGGCGGCATCGCTGTCGCTCGAAGCCTCGCCCGAAGCCGGTGCACACACAGCGACCCTCGCGCCCCTGGCCGAAGACGCGAAACTGATTCGAGCGTTGCTCGATGGGATCTATCCGCGCCTCGAGGCTTATGTGGAGCGCCTGCAAACGGGCACGGCGCGCGGCCGGTCGGTGAATGACATCTTGAGCGACGAGGCCATCCGTCGCGATTTCCTCAACGAAGTAGCGGGTTGGGCCGTCAGCTACGAGCCCCCGATTTTCGCGCGAGACGAAAAAAACCTGGTGAAGCTCAAATCCTTCCTTACGGCGCAGCTCCCCTGAGCGAGCCCTTGGCCCCCGCAGTCGGGCAGTCCCGGAGTCCTGCCAGGTGCCGCTCAGACTGCCGTAGGCTTGACTGCCGTAGCGGCCCTCACGCGAACGGGTCGGGCTCGCGGAGACTCGAAGGAACGTCGTCTGCGGGGTTGGGGTCAAGCCCTCCGTCCGCCTGTTCGGGCAGCGGCGGGCGCGGCGGGTCCACTCCCAGCTCGGACCAGAGATCACGGCACTCCGGCTTGTCACGCAAGTGCGCGACGAGCCGGTTGCTGGCAGCGGTAAAGTCTTTCTCGAACTTCAGACCCTCGCGTGAGCGTTCCCCGACCTGACTTCGGCCGCGCACCAAATCTTCCTCCAGCGCCTCGGCGTAACGCGAAAGCTGCCCGCGCAGCTGCTCTATCTGCCGCTGCAAGCCACGGGCGACTTTTTCTTTTTCCTGACGGCGGCCCCCGTAACGCTCGTGCTGTTCGCGTTTTGCCTGAACGGTGGCCAACGCGGCACCGGCTCTCTCAAAGACAATCGGGTCGAAGCGCGCCGAGCTAAGGGCCGCATCCGCTTCCCCACGGGCGACGCGCTCGGCCTGCTCGAGAGTGCTCTGCTCTTGTTCGATGCGCTGTTCGTCCACTCCGAACGCCGCCGCTTCTCGAGCCGCGCGCGAGGCCTCTTGTGCGAGATCTTCGACCTTGCGGCCGATTTCCGCTCGCAGTGCTCGTCCGCGTCGTTCGAGAGCGTCGAGCTTGCGTGTGAGGCTCGAGACCTCGCCCTCGAGGCGGCTCGCTTTTGCTGATAAATCCCACGTTTCCCGGAGCGCGAGCAAAACCTCCGGCGGCGTCTCGCGACCGTAATACGCCCGCGAAACCATTCGGGTGAAGAGCCCCGCATGGCTCGCCCATTCCGTCACCGGCATGGTCTGCGGCGGAGGCGCAGGAGGCGCGGGAGCGGGTGGCAGAGCGTCGGCGCCCTTCACCTCCCAGGCGGCGGAAGAAGGCAGACTGCGCTGGAGCTTCTTGAGATCCTCCTGAAGATGATGCGCGTCGCGGTAGCGATCCTTTGCCGACTTCGCGAGCAGCCGTAACGAAATCGCTTCTCCAACGAGATTCACATCTGCCCGAAGGTCACGAGGACGTGCGGGGATCGAGGTCTGCTGCATCTTGAGGAGTGTGTCGCGATCCGCCGAGCGAAACGGCAGCTGCCCGGTGAGCATCTCGAAAAGGAGCACGCCAAGCGCGTAAAGATCCGACGAAGGCGATGCATCCTCACCGCGGGACTGCTCGGGTGACATGTACTCGGGCGTGCCAAAGATGGCTCCCTTGGGTGCGAGTCGCGCATCGCGCTTCAGCGCCGCGAGACCAAAGTCGAGTATTTTAACGAAGTCTTTACGACCACCGCGCTCCGTTAAAAGAATGTTGTCGCTCTTGAGATCACGGTGAACCACCCCGAGGTCATGCGCGCGTCCGAGCGCTGCGCACATCTGCTCGATGACGTCGATGCTCCTCGCAATCGGCATTGGCCCGTTCGCAAGCTCAGCGGAGAGTGGCGTACCGACGAGGTACTCCATGACCAGGTAGAGCTCGCCCTCCTCCGTCTCGCCGATATCGTGAATGTCGATGATGTGAGCGTGATCGACGCGATTCGCGGCCTTGGCCTCGCGCAACATCCAGGCGCGAAGATGGGTCTCGGCGCGCAAATCGGGCCGGATAAGCTTGATCGCGACGACCCTATCGATGAGCACGTGACGAGCCCGGTACACGAGCCCCATGCCACCTTCGCCAAGCCGTGATTCCAGCCGATAACGACCGGCCACGACCTTGCCAATGAGAGGGTCCTTCGTCAGCTTCTTTTTGAGCGTGGAACTGCTGGGTCGATCGGCGCGAATGCTCATGCAGGGAACGTCATGGTAGCAGGGCTAAACGCGCTAGAGACTGGCAATGTTCGCTATTGCTGCACGCGGCCGAGAGTGCCTGCCCCTCCGGCACCGCCCCAGAGGCTTTTTCCCGCTGCCAAAAAGAGCGGGCGCTCCGATAAACGGCCTCCCCCAATCGGCAGTCGACACACGAAACAGGCTCCAGCCGGGCCGCCGACCGTACGTTCGAGAAACAGCTCCCCCCCATGCTTCAGGACGATGGACCTGGAAATCGAGAGCCCGAGGCCCGTCCCCCGCCCACTTGGCTTGGTCGTAAAAAAGGGCTCGAACACCCGCTCGTCAAGGCCCTCTGGGACGCCTGGCCCGTCGTCGGTGATGAATACGAACACGTCCTCCGCTCGGCGTTCCGTCCGAATCACAATCCGCCCGCGAATGGCCTTCGGGGGGGCCTGTTTCGCGCTCACGTCGATGGCATCGATCGCGTTGCTGATGAGGTTCATGAAGACTTGATTGATCTCCCCACTCGAGCAGGAAATGGGTGGCGCGTCCCCAAACTGCTGCTCAACGACCACCGAACACGCGCGCAAGCGGTAACCCAGGAGCAACTCCGTCTCGCGTAGGCCCGTGTGGAGACAGCTCAAGGTGGGCGCTACCGGGGCGCGGGCGAAGTCCGTCAGGTTGGCCACGATAGCGACAGCGCGCGCAGTCGCACTCGTGACGACTCGAGCGATGCCTTCGAGGTCGTCAAGCGCGCCGACCATATCGAGTTTTTCGCGCAAACAGACGAGCCGCTCGCGTTCTTCGGCGGGGAGAAAGGACTCCGCAGCCCGGTACGCCTCCAGCATCGAACCGAACTCCGCGCGCAGACGTTCGAGCGATGAAATGCTGCCAGCGACCGCGTTTAACGGATTGTGGATTTCATGCGCCACCCCCGCAACGAGCTGCCCCAATAACGCCATCCGCTCGCCGTGCACGAGCGCTGCTTGGGCCTGTTTCAGGTCATCGAGTGCACAGCGAAGCTCGAGCGTGCGCCTCGAAACGTTGTCTTCGAGACCGCTGCGCTCAAGCTCGAGCGACGCTATCGTTTGAGCCAGCGCTCGGCGCATCGCGTCGATGCTGAGGGCAAGTTCGCGGAACTCTTTTGGTCCTTCGATGCTCGGAAGTCGTTCCTCGAGACGCCCCCGCGCGACATCGTCCGCGACCATGGAAATGCGCCGTAGCGGGGCCGAAAGCTCGCGGGCGGCGCGGACGAACATCCCGCCAACGGCAAGCAACAGCATCGCGAAAGATGCACAAAGCGCGGCGATTGCGTTGAAGTCCTCGCGAGCATTGGGAGGAATTCCCAGGTTTCGATACATGCCGATGGCCGAAAAAAGCGAGAGCGTGAGCGCGAACAGGACCGGCTTACCGAACTCGCTCAACATCCGACGACGCAAGCTGATGCCCTGCTCGTCGCTTGACGGCTCGAGCCATGAAGACAGGAGGGCGATCCCGGGTCGGATGGAGTCTTCGTGCCAGCCTCGCTGGTAAAAGGAGACCCCCCACGCGAACAACAACCCGAACGCACTCGGCACCACCACGTCGGCCCAGCCGGGCCCGGGCCGCGCATGAATGACTGCAATTCCGACCCCGATGCAAACGACCCAGAGAACGAGATTCAGGGTGGCGAGATCACGCGCGATCCGTCGCGCCCGCAGCAAACCCAGGCGAAGCACCGGGCGTGGACCCTCTGGACCGAGGGCGAGAGCTTCCACGACCGGGCGCAGCACCGCCCGTACGGCAATCGTGAACCCGAGCGTGCCAAGCAACGCAAGAGCCGTGATGACCTGCCACCACGCGCGAAAAACAACCTCGCTCGTGGTCCTCAAAAACGCGACGCTAAAGAGCAAAAGGCTGTGCCCACCCGCAATTCCGACCACCGCTGCGTTTTCGGCAAGGTCCGACTGAAGGGACGCCGCGAGCGCCGTCGCAGAAGCGGGTGCGGCCGCGGGCACCGTGATTCGATGGTACATCGCGCGACGAAACGCGAACGCCATGACGCCGAAACCAGCGGCGGCGACGAACACGTGCGCGTCCCACGCGGGTTGAATGCACCACACGGCGAGGAGCCATGCGGGGATCCTGAGCGCCGCCGCGAAGTCCAGCCCCCAACGCCCCTCTCGGATGAGCGGACCTGCCACGAAGGCCGAGGCCGCCAGCCCGACGGCGAAGACGACGCCTGGCCAGAGGCTGTGAAAAGCCCGCGGCACCACCGCCGAGCTAAAGAGCAGCGCACTTACCCATTCCCAGCCGCTGGCAACGAACTCCGCACGGACGACCGCCGGGGCCGCGCGCCACAGTCGAACTCGTCTCGTCATCGGGCCCCGCAATTCTGATAGCAATAGCGCATGGGCGGAATGAGCACCACTGCAGGCCGGCGCCACGTCACCTCGTCGGTGTTCGTCGGGTTCAGCGCGCTCGTGGCCACCGTGGGTGAAATTCGCGCGGCTCCAACGCCCGATGCGGCCGTGACGGCGGGAACGGTCCAGGCGAAAGCGCGCGTGGACACGCCTTTACCCGTGCCTGCAGCAGTGGGCCGTGTCTTCTGCATTGGCCAAAAAACCTGGATTTGGCCGTCGCCGCGGGTACCAAGAGGCCTGCCTCGGGAGGGCACGAACCATCCATTCCTCGGCTACATTCGTACCGGGATGAGCGTCGCCCTCGCGACTGAAAACATCGTGCCCGGGGAAAATTGCCCAGGCGGTTTCAGCGCGATTCTACCGCGCGGGTACGTGTGCCGTGATGCGACCGTCACGTTCGATGCGGAGCACTCGTTCCTCCGTGCGAACGCCCCCGCGAACCCAAGCGACGGGCCCTTTCCTTATCGGTTCGCCATCTCGAACGGCGCGCCAATGTACGCGCGCATTCCCACTGCGACGGAGGCGAAGCGCATGGAGAACATCTACGGTAAGGCCGGTGATTTCCTACCGAAGCCACTCGCTCTGCGCGACCACGAAGGTCTCGCCACAGTGCAGCCCATTCAGGCCGTCGATCCGATGCCAGAGTTCGTCAGGCTGGGCGTCACGGCAAGTGGCCAAACTCCACTCGCCACGTTCCTACGGACCATCCCGCACGGCTCGATGCTGTCCTTCACCCGCGCTTTCGACAGCGGCAATCGCACCTGGCTGCTGTCCGCGGACTTGAGCATCGTCCCCGCCGATCGCGTGCGCGAGTTTCGCCGGAGTGCATTCGCGGGCATTTCGACCGAGCTTGTTACGCAACTACCGCTCGCCTGGTTTCGAGAGCGGCCGCGACCTCGCTATTCACGCGGCGCCAACGGCTCGTTTCAGTTGAATTCGCGCAGCTGGCCCGAGCGAACCTGGACCCCGCTGACTGGGCGCGCAGAAACCCAAGGCCGGCGCCGTTTTCTAGAGGTCCGCGGCGACGCTGGGGAGTGGACAGAGGCGGCCGACGCGACGGTGGTTGAGCGCCGTCTAGCGCTCCCCTTCCTTGTAAAACCCGGTGAAAAATGGATTCTTGTGAGTCTCACGCAGGGCACCCTCGTCGCTTACGAGGACCTCACGCCCGTGTACGCGACGCTCATCTCTCCGGGACGCGGCGGCGTCCCGCGACCTGGCGGCGATCTCGTGCAAGACAGCACCACACCGCTCGGCGCGTTTCGCATCACGTGGAAGGATCGGGCCGCGACGATGTCGCCACAGACGGGCGGGGCGGCCGGGAGCACAAGGCCTCGGTTCTGGATCGCCGATGTACCGTTCACGCAGTACTTCAGTGCCCCGTTTGCCCTCCATGCCAGCTACTGGCACGAGACCTTTGGCGAACCGATGAGCGGCGGCTGCATCAACGCATCGCCGATCGATGCCGAGTGGCTTTTTCGATGGTCGGGTCCGACCGTTCCAGATGGCTGGCAAGGCGCAGCGGGCGCGGCCTCACCAGAAAACGGACCGGCAACGTGGGTGATTGTGACGCCCTGAGGTAAGCTTCGAGCATGCTCGCACGCATCGCGGTGTTTGCTGCAGCCACTCTTTCTGTCGTCTCGACACTCGCGTGCACCTCGCGGGACTCGCCGTCGCACATCCCGGAGGGCAGCGCGGTTGGGAACGGAAGCACGAGCGGCAGCGCTCCCACCAGCACGAGCACCTCCGGCGCCATGTCGAGCGCATCGGGAAGTGGCACCAGCGGCGGGGAGCCAGCCCCGCAAGAGAGCGCCATGCCGGTGCCTTACGGGACCTGCGCGTCGCTCATCAACGGCCAGAACACCCTCAATATTACCGGACTTCCCGCGCGTACGGTCGAGGTGCGTTACTCGGCCGCGAACCAAACGAAGAACGGTCCGCTCGTCATCCTTTGGCACGGCGACGAGCAAACTCCAAAGGCGGCACTCGAAGAACTTTTAGGCAGCACTTACATTGCTAAAATCCTCGACGCCGGCGGCATGGTCGCGGCACCGAGCCACGATCCGATGGCACAGAACGCGGTGTGGTTCTCGAGCCAAGGAGACTTCACGAACGACGATGATTTCGTCGTGCTTGATCAGCTCGTCGCGTGCAGCCGCGAACAATTCGGAATCGACACACGCCATATTCACCTCATCGGCTACCAGTCCGGCGGTTTTCAGGCGACCCACGCCGCGGTCCTTCGCTCCGGCTACGTCGCGAGTGTCGTGGTTCACTCGGGGGGCCTCGCAGGGGCGCCGCTGGAACAGGCCATCAACCTCGCCTATCCGTTCATGATCCTTCACGGCGGCAAAACGCTCGACGTCGCCGCCAAGGCGTACGGAGCCTCGAGCATCGCCTTGGCGAAACTCACAGCCCAGGGCGGCGGGCCCTTCACGACCGAACACTTCACCGTACTTTGCGACCATGCGAGCGGCGCCACCATCGCCACCGATGCGCTGCCAGCGACGTACGCCTTTCTGATGGCCCACCCTTTTGGGAACCCCGGCTCTCCCTACGCGCAGGGGCTTCCGAGCGCGTTCCCGTCCTTCTGCCAAATCGCAGAATAACGCCGCAAGGCTCAACTATCGGAGCGGTGACGGCCAATCGAGAGTGCGCCAGATTCCATCTCCTCGGCTGTTTTCAAGATGGCCACGCCACTCGCGAAGGTGATGCCGGAACGATGAAGCTCGAGCAAATTGCCTAGGAGATCCTCGCTGCGGACCGGAGGTCTGGCACGCAGCCGAGCCTGGTCCGAAATCGAAATGGTCACCGCGGGCTCCGCCGGCCGCTCGTCACTCGCGAGGCCATCATCGGTGTCCGACTCCTCGCTGCCTGGGCGTACAATCGCCGCCGAAGCCTTCGAGAGCCGCTCTATCCCATCCCGGAGCGCATAGGCCCCCGACTCTCGCAAGCCTTGGAAGCTGCCTCGGATCGGAGTCATACGAATCGGGGAACGCCCGTAAAATGGAAACCTTGAGCGACGAAGTTAGGGCCGGCCGAGCTCACGACGAGCGCCCCCCCGCCGCACCGACCGGACGCAAAAGAAATTCCCGAACCAGCTCCGCCGACTCACGCGCATGCGAGGTGGTCAAGTCGTGGGCGTCTCCTTCGAGCCATGCCAATTCGGCCCCTGGGATCCCTCGAGCGAGCAGACGACTATTTTCGGGTGGAATGATGTGATCGACCCGGCAAGAGAGCACCAACGACGGTGCCGCAATCCGAGCGAGGTCACGGGAAACATCGTGCAATCGGACCGCCAGCCCCTGAAACACAAGCGTTCGGAGCGGGACCGGAAAGCGTTCCGCAATGGCGCACCAGGCATCGACGACTTCGGGGTGCGCGGCCACATAGGCGGCCCCGAGCACCAAACCGACCTCGAGCTGCATGGCCTTGCGTTTGGGTCCGAGGCGCGCAGTTGCCATTTTGGCGAACGCCCCGAGGGCCGGAGAGGGTGAGCCCCGGCCACCAGCCGAGGTCCCAACGAGGACCAGGCGATCGAGCCGCCCCGGGTGATCCACGGCGAAACGGAGTGCGACCATGCCACCTAGCGACGAACCGAGCAGATGGGCGCGCGACACGTCGGCGGCGTCCATGACCGCCGCGACGTCGTCCGCCATGTCCGACACCGTAAAGGGATAACGAACGGCGTCCGAGCGGCCGAGCCCACGATTATCGAGCAAAATCATGTAAAAATGACGCTCAAGTTCCTCGAGAATATCCCCCCAATGAAGCGAGTGTCGCGCAAACCCGCGCAGCATCACGAGGGTCGGAGACTGCGGGCTGCCGCGGAATTCGTAATGGAGGCGACGACCCCCGACAGTGGCGAACATCCCGAGGAGGTTAGTGCGCCGAGCCCATCAAAGCGACGGGTCATTCGACGCCCCCCCTTTAGCGAGGGCGTCGAATGACCCTCGATTTCGACTGATATTGACTCGGCTCCCTGTTCTTATTTGGCCTCGATTCTAACGAATCGAGGGACTGCGCCGAGCCCATCAAAGCGACGGGTCATTCGACGCCCCCCCTTAAACAAAAGGGGCGAGGCAGCGAGGGCGTCGAATGACCCTCGATTTCGACTGATATTGACTCGGCTCCCTGTTCTTATTTGGCCTCGATTCTAACGAATCGAGGGACTGCGCGAGCTCCCGTTTGGAGTGAGCGAAGAACAGCACGAGGGCCGCTGGCCCTTACTTGACGCCGACGATGTAGACCAGCCAACCCAGTTGATTCGCTTCTTTTTCGGTCACCCGGTAGTCCTCCTCGTCAACGGGATCCCACCAGACTTGCGTGTCTTTGAACCCGGCCTCGAGGAGGCACTCCCGCACTTCGGGGATCGTCCACAATCGCCAGTCGTACGTGAACGCCTTTCGGAGCTCCGAGCCGTCGCGGAACTGGAAGTGAATGTGGCAGAGGATCTCGTTCGTTATCGGGTTGTAGCTCTCGTGCTCCCAAACGTAGGTGAACCCGGTGCGACAACGGCGCGGCTCGACAATCGGGACGATGGCGTCCGTGCCCCCGAAGAGGTCGCAGTAAAACAAACCGTCGCGGTTCAGGCTCGCGTGAGCCTTCTTGAAGTACGCCACGAGTTCCGTGCGCTTCTTGAAGACCAGATAGCTGAAGTTGAAGGCACCCACCACGTCCACCTTCGGCGAGACGACGTCCAGCACGTTGGCTTGCACGAGCGAGACCCGTTCGCGCACGTTCGGCGACTCCACAGCCAGGACATGCTCACGTCCCCAAGCGAGGACCTCCTCATCCAAGTCGACGCCGACCGCCGTCCGCGCACGGTGCCCCTTGACCCACGCGGTCGCGAGATGCGCCGTGGCGCAAAAGTCCTCCTTGAACGACACCGCCGCACGCCCGCGGGCTCGCTTGAAGACGCGCTGAACGAAGTTGATCTCGGGCTCAGGGTCCTGAACGGCAATCTGGTAAAGGACGTGACGGTCGGCTCGGCTCGCGAGCGTCCCCGACTTTGACGGGCGCTGCTTCTTGGTCATCGGACCGGGCACGCTATTCGGATCAAAGCCGAATTGGAACGGTCCGCAAGGAACTCCGCACACAAAAAAAAACGCCCCAAACCCTTTCGCTATTGGGGTTCGAGGCGCTCGAAGTCGTCCGCCGTCGGAGCTTCGTCGCGGGCCCATCCCGATCACGACAAAACTTCGCAGGCGCTCAAGCCTTGTCGCGGGCCCATCCCGATCACGACAAAACCTCGAAGACGACTTACTCCACAGTAAAGTGCAATCCGTGACACAAAGAGCAATCAAAAATCAATTCAAACGCAAGCTGGAACAAATTCAAAGTTCACACACTAAACAAGCTTGGCCCGCTGAAAAAGCTTGGCCGGAAGGCGGGCGACCGCTCAGCGGTTAAGGAGTTGCAGGGCGAGTTGGGGCGCCTGGTTCGCTTGAGCCAGCACCGACGCGCCGGCTTGCAGCAAAACCTGAGAGCGTGCCAACTGCGAAGTCTCTTCCGCAACGTCCACGTCACGAATCGCGCTGTTCGCGGCCTCGAGATTGGTCCGAATGGCCTCCGAGTTGCTTATCGCAATGTGGAGCCGATTGACGGCGGCACCAAACTGGGCGCGCGAGGTCAACACGCTGGTCATCGCCACGTCCATCGAGTCGATGGCACTCGATGCGCCACTGGTGCCAGAGCCCCCGATGCTCACACCGCTGAGGCCGAGCGTTGAGGACGAAACGCCCCCGAAGCCCATCGATATGGTGTCGTTTGACGTCGTGTTGATGCCGACCTGAAAGGCGATGGAAACGGCCGTGCCTCCCAGGAGCACCGTACCGTTCAGCGCCGTCGAGTTCGAGAGTCGATCGACTTCCGCCTTGAGCAACTGGAACTCGATATCCAGATAACCTCGGTCCGTCGAGGAGAGGTCCCCGTTGGCCGCCTGCACGCTGAGCTCCCGCATGCGGATGACGACATCGCTTATCTGGCTGAGACCACCTTC
Organism: Polyangiaceae bacterium; assembly: GCA_947502375.1. Classification (GTDB taxonomy): domain Bacteria; phylum Myxococcota_A; class Polyangia; order Polyangiales; family Polyangiaceae; genus SYFR01. The sequence goes on along the minus strand of CANMZR010000067.1, from coordinate 2,608 downwards.
TGCGGTGTTCGCCATGCCTACGGCGTTGCGCGTGTTGCGCTCAGCGACCGAAAAGCTGCGTATCTGAGAGCGCAGGTTTTCGCTGACAGCGAGACCGGCGGCATCATCCGACGCCGCGTTGATGCGAAACCCGCTCGAGAGTCGAGTGTAGCTTGTCTGAAGCCGGCTCTGAGACGCACTCACAGCATGTTGCGCCCGAAGAGACGCGATGTTTGTGTTTATGATTAGGGGCATTTTTAACTACCAACTTGCATTGCGGCAATTGATGCGAAAATTAAACTTAACATTACGGTTTGTAGCTTCAGCGGAGCTCGGGACACCGCCTACGTGTTTCAGCAGAGCTCGCCTTTTTAGCGAGTGCTCTTCGCAAAAAACCAACGGAGGCCTTACAGGGTCCCCGGGGCGCCGCAATCCTGTGCGGCGCCCCCCCCTCACCAACCGAATCCGGGGCTACTGCGCTTCGCTCGCAACCGAATGGGCGAGGAAGAAACGCTGTCCGGCACCACCACGCTCACTTGAGAGCCGGCGGCGCGGGAAGGCAGAATGGACGAACGAGCCTGGCGGGTTCATTCATCCCTTTAGCCGACGCGAAACGGTCAGACCAAACGAGGCGACTTCCTCGATTTCGCCGGTTTTCACACTGCAATCGGCCTCCGGCGTGCCGCGCCATCCCTAGCGAGCGCGCCAGAGGCCAATTGGGGCGTCAAGTTTCATCGCGCGGCGCCATCCCTGACCACTGCGTGACTCTCCTGAGCCTGATTCTTACTTGCGTTGTGCGACCTTTCGGTCCGTCGCCCAACCGAGCTTCTGAGCGCTTCGTGGGGGCGCTTCAGGTCGGCGGCATTCCACCAGTTCACCGCCCTTTCCTTTGAAAAGGTGCGGGTTGCTACGCGTCGTCACCCTGGAGCGGCGCGTAGCAACCCCACGGGGGAGTGGTGGGTAGTTCTTTATCTCAGCGCTGGATGAGCTGCAGCGCGAGTTGCGGCGCTTGGTTCGCTTGCGAAAGGACGGAAGCACCTGCCTGCAGCAGCACCTGAGAGCGCGCGAGCTGCGAGGTCTCTTCCGCCACGTCGACGTCGCGGATCGCGCTGTTCGCGGCTGCGAGGTTCGTGCGGATGACCTGCGTATTGCTTACCGAGATCTGGAGTCGATTCGTCGCGGCACCGAAGCGCGCACGGACGGTCGAAACGGAACCGAGTGCAGCGTCCATCGCATTGATCGCGGCGACTGCGCTGACAGCGTTCGAGCCGCTGACCGAGATACCACTGAGGCCGAGGTCTGACACCGTCACACCGCCGAAGGTCAGGTTGATGACGTCGTTCGACGTGGTCCCGATCCCTACCTGGAAAGCGATGGATGTCGCAGTGCCGCCAAGGAGGCTCGAGCCGTTGAACTCAGTGGAGTTCGACAAGCGGTCGATCTCGTCCTTCAGCAGTTGAAATTCTGTGTCCAGGTAACCGCGGTCGGTCGACGTTAAGTCTCCGTTCGCACTCTGCACCCCCAACTCGCGCATGCGGATGACGATCGAGCTCACCTGGGCGAGGCCACCTTCGGCCACGTTCGCCATGCTGATGGCGTTGTTCGTGTTTCGCTCGGCGACGGAGTATCCGCGAATCTTTGCTCGCAAACTCTCGCTGATGCCAAGGCCCGCTGCGTCATCGGCTGCGGAATTGATCCGGAAGCCGCTGGAAAGGCGGAGAAAGGATTTTTGAACTGTGGACTGGCTGATTTCGAGAGCGTTCTGCGCACGCAGAGACGCGACGTTTGTATTGACTATGAGTGACATAATTTTTCAACTCCCTCTTAGAGTTGTGAGCAGCTCTGCCGTCGTCATGACAGCGGTGGCGGGTTTGAACTGCTCTCAGTGGATGGGAACGTCCGGTTTCCGAGGTCCTTGAGAAAGTTTTTGATATTTCAAATTTACGAATAACTTCAAGTGGTTGCGGGCGAGCCCTCGCGACGGCCAAAGCGGTGTTAAGCTCGGAAACATGCTGCCCGGCTTGGTCGCAGGCTCCGAGGGCCATAATCGCGGCTTTCGCCGTATGCTCTACCTGCTGGTCTGGCTGGTCATCGTGCCGACCGCTTTGCTCTTGGCGCTGTCGATCGTCACCCTGATCTGGTGGGGCTCGAAGATTCAATGGGTCTTCGGCATCCTGGTAGTCACTTTCGTGGCCTGCGTGGTCACGGGGGGCATTCTGCTTATCGTGTTCGTGCGCCGGGAAGCAGGCGTGTCGAAGTTGCAGCTCGACTTCGTATCGAAGGTCAGCCACGAGCTGCGGACGCCACTGACGTCGATTCGAATGTTCGCGGAGATGCTTCAGCAAAACCGCGATCCGGCGCAAACCACACTCTGCTTGAGCGTCCTGCAGAAAGAGACGATACGGCTGAGCGAGCGGATCGAGCGCCTCCTCGACTGGGGACGCATGGAGGCCGGGCGACGCGTGTACGAGCTTCAGTTGCACACGCCTGCCGATGTCGTGCAGGCGGCGGTGGATGCCTTTGAGACCGCCCAGGTTGGGCGTTACCAGGGCCTTCAGGTGGACGTTCCCGAAGGGCTGCCTGAGTTTGTCGTAGACCGCGACGGGCTGGTTGACGCCCTGGTCAATCT
>CANMZR010000066.1 GCA_947502375.1 Polyangiaceae bacterium | reverse complement strand
CATCGCGCAAGGCCAGGAATCGGCCCTGCAATCTGTCCAACGAAAGAGCGAGCTCTTGCGCTTCAAGCTTGGCTTCTGCCAGGACGAAGGCGCAAAAGCTGCGTCCAACTGCACCCGCGCCGAGACCGAGTCCGTTGCCCTATGGACAGGTCGCAGTGAGACCTGGAGCACCGAGCGTTCGGAACTGCTCGGTCAAAAGGACGCGCTCACGCGTGAGCGCGACGACGTGAAGCGCGACCGTGACGACGTGAGGCGCGAGCGTGACGACGTGAAGCGCGAGCGTGACGACGTGAAGCGTGACCGTGACGACGTGAAGCGTGACCGTGACGACGTAAAGCGTGACCGTGACGAGTTGAAGAAGTCGAAAACGAACTGCGACGCTTCGCTGACGGCGACCACTGAGTCGCGTGACTCGTGCCGCGAAGATCTCGTTTCTTGCACCGAGGACCGGCGGATCTGCCAGCGTCCTGCAACGAAGCCCGACGCAACGAAGCCCGACGCAACGAAGCCCGACGCAACGAAGCCCGACGCAACGAAGCCCGACGCGACGAAGCCCGACGCAACGAAGCCCGACGCAACGAAGCCCGACGCGACGAAGCCCGACGCAACGAAGCCCGACGCGACGAAGCCCGACGCGACGCCTCCTGAGGAGTCGCGAACCGCCGGGGGAGCCTCTCCTTCGCCGGCAGACGCGTCGGCGCCGTGAGCCCGCAATCGATGAAACCCATCCCGAGCAAGGCGGAGCTGCGGTCGGAGCTAGTGGTTCGATTGCGAACGGATTTGATGGCACTCGAGCGTGCCCAGCGCGCGGCCATCGAAGCCGCGACGCACGAAGAATCCAAGCCTGAGAACGACAAAGACACGCGCGCCCTCGAAGCCTCTTACCTTGCCCGCGGTCAAGCCATGCGCTTGAGCGAACTCAGCGTCGGTCTGGCCGAGGTCACCGCGTTTGTTTTGCGAGCCTTCGGCGAAGATAGTCCCATTGCGCTCGGTGCCTTGGTCACCCTCGAAAGTGACGAGGGCGAAGCGACCTTCTTCCTCGCGCCGCACGGTGGCGGAGTGACCCTTGACGGCGGCACCATTGGCGTCGTCACAACGCGTTCGCCGCTCGGACTCGCGCTCCTCGGTCAACGTGAGGGCGAGGAACTCGAGGTCGTGGTCGCAGGAAAAAAGCGCGAGAGCATGATCACGAAGGTGCGCTGAAACGCTCGCCGCAGTGGCGGGGCAGCGGTAGCTCTGGCACTCTCCGCTGCGCGATGACCACGCCGATGACGGCTCTGATGATGGACGCGTACGGAGGCACCGGCGGCATCGCACAATTCAACCGCCATCTACTCGACGCACTCGCAACCGACGAGCGACTCGACGTGACCGCGCTTGGGCTCACCGGTGACGTTCACGCTCTTGCCCCCTCGGGATTGCGTTGGTCGATCCCCGCGTCCGGCGACAAGCTCCGTTACAGTGCAACCGTCGCCAAGGTGGGCGTCACACGAAGGCCGCGCATCGTGCTTTCGGGCCACACCCGATTGGCTCCACTCGCACACCCACTCGCAGCGCTCACGCGTGCCGCCGTCTGGACGACCACCCATGGCATTGAGGTCTGGCGGCCTGACGCGAGCCTTGCGACGGGTGAACTCTCGCGGGCGCGAAGGCCCCTCGACGACGCGCTGCTCGGCCGCTCGCAGCTCGTCACCACGGTGAGCCGCTACACCCGAAGCCGGCTTCTTGCGTGGTGCCGGATCGCACCCGAAAACGTGGCGGTGCTTCCAAACGCCATCGATCGCACGCGCTACCAGCCGGGACCGAGGTCCGCCGAGCTCGAGGCAAAGCTCGGGCTCGCCGGCACGAAGGTGCTGCTCACAGTCGCTCGTTTGAACCCCGACGATAACTACAAAGGGCACGATCGCGTGCTACCACTCTTGCCGGAACTGGAGCGGCGCGTTGGGAAAGTGCGCTACCTCATCGCCGGCAGCGGACCGGACCGTGCGCGGCTCGAACGATGCGCCGAACAAGCCGGCGCGGCCGAGCAGGTGGTCTTTCTGGGGCACGTCCCTGATGAGGAACTGCCAGCGTTTTATCAGCTGGCGGATGTTTTCGTGATGCCATCCACCGGCGAGGGGTTTGGCATCGTGTACCTCGAAGCGCTGGCCTGCGGCTGCCCGGTCGTGGCAGGAAACCGGGACGGCAGCGTCGATGCGCTCGCGGACGGGGAGCTCGGAAAACTCGTCGATCCGTTCGATTCGGCCGCCTTGCTCGAGGCGCTCGCGGCGACGTTGCGCGAAGGCCGAAGTCACGAGGAACCCATTCGCGGGGTGGAGCGTTTCGACGTCGCCGAATTTCACAAAAAAGTGCGCGGTTTCATCCGCCGGCTGCTCGTCGCACGCGACTGACGCGGGGGCGGTTCCCGAACCGGCCAGCGCGACCAGCAAACAGCTCCAAGAGCTGACAAGGCTCGACTCCGAACGCTCTCGATGGCGCTCGCGCGGAGCATAGGATAGCCTTGCGGAACGGTAATTGATGGTCACTCGGCGCGAAGCGATCCAGCGAATTGGCGCCACCACCGCCGTCCTTGGTGGGGCGAGTGTGCTCGGTCGGTTGGCGTGGGATCACGGTGCGTTCGGCGTCTATCAATCGGCATTGAACGCGCAGACTCGCGATTTTCGCCTCGGTCCCCTGCCCGACCTGCCCGAGCTCGCGATCGCCACGAACACGACGGACCCCGCCGAACTCGTTCGAAAAGCCATCGATGGCCTCGGCGGCATGCGGCGTTTCATTGCCCGCGGCGACGTCGTCACGGTCAAGCCAAACATCGGGTGGGATCGCACGCCCTTGCACGCGGCGAACACGAATCCGAAGGTCGTCGCGGAGGTCGTGCGCCTCGCCTTCGATGCCGGCGCAAAGAGCGTGACCGTCACCGACGCGTCGTGCAACGAACCGAATCGCTGCTTTCAGCGTTCCGGGATTTGGAAGGCAGCCTACGACGTGGGCGCTACGGTGGTCCTCCCTGCCGAGCACCGCTTTCGTACGATGCGACTGCGCGGCGAGCTGCTCGACGAGTGGCCTGTCTACCGGCCCCTCATCGACGCCGACAAGGTGATCAACGTGCCGGTCGCGAAGCATCACAACCTCGCGCGCTTCACGGGCGGCATGAAGAATTGGTACGGGATCCTCGGCGGACGTCGCAATCGGCTGCACCAATCGATCGACCTTTCGATAGCCGATCTGGCGACCTTCCTGCAGCCCTCTCTCACCGTCATCGACGCGACGCGCGTTCTCCTTCGCAACGGACCTCAGGGGGGCAACATCGCTGACGCGAAGGACCTGCACACCGTCATCGCGTCGGTGGACCAGGTCGCGGCGGATGCTTACGCATGCCAGCTCATCGGCGTGAAACGCGAAGACATCCCTTACCTGAAGCTCGGCCATGAACGCGGTCTCGGAACCATGTTCTGGGAGAACCTGCGGCGGGTGGAAGTCTGATGGACCTCGCCATCAAGAGCCGCTTACGGCGCCTGTTCGCCAAGAAGCCACGACCCGGCTCCGGTATCGAAGCACGTCCGATCATCCGCAAGCTCGTGTGGGCGCGCCGCAGCGCCCAGGTGGGTTTCTTCGCGCTTTTTTGTTGGTGGCTCGTGCACACCGGGTTTCGCGGGACGTTCAGCGCGGTCGGTGATCGCGTGCGCGTGGGTCGTCCGGTCGAAGGTTTCTTGCTCGCCGATCCGTTCGTCGCGCTGATGACGCTGCTCTCGACACACACCGTCTATCGCGGCTTGCTCTGGTCCCTCGGACTCGTCGCCTTGACGTTGGTCTTCGGCCGCGTTTTCTGCGGCTGGATCTGCCCGTTCGGCACCCTGCACCATTTCTTCGGCTGGATTTTTCCTTCGCGCTACGGCAAGGGCGCAAACCGAATCGAACAGAACCGCACGCACCCGGTGCGGCAGCGGATCAAATATTATTTGCTCTACGCCTTCCTTGGAGCCGCCGTGTTCGGGAGCGCGATAGGTGGGATGTTCGATCCGATTTGCATCTCGGTGCGGGCGCTCGGGCTCGCTGTGCTGCCCGCTTCGCAATACGCCACTGGCCTCCTCGGTACGGCCATCACGCGCACGAACGTGCTCCCGCTTCAAAACTCGAGCGACGCCGCCGCGGATTTTCTCGCCGCGAATGTCTGGCAAGCGAAGCAGCATTACTACCATCAGGCATGGCTCATCGGGATCCTTTTGGTAGGGATTTTGTTCATGAATCGCTTCATCCCACGATTCTGGTGTCGGGTACTTTGCCCACTCGGCGCACTCCTCGGCGTGTTCTCGCGCTTTGCCCTGTTCGGGATGGAGAAGGACCACGAGAAGTGCACCGACTGCAATCTCTGCGTCGTGCATTGCCAGGGCGCGGACTCTCCCGAAGGCGGCGTGAAATGGCGGCAGGACGAATGCCACATGTGCATGAACTGCGAGAGCGCGTGCCCGGAAGACGTGATTAAATTCCGGTTCCTTCCGGGCCTGAAGAGCCGCACCGGCGAGCCCGACACGGGACGTCGGACCGCTCTCACGGCCGTCGCAGCCGGTGCAATTGCCATCCCGATGGCGCGCGCCGCCGATGCCCTCGAGACGAACTACGACCCGAAGCTCATCCGTCCGCCCGGTGCAGTCGAAGAACATGACTTTCTCGAGCGCTGCATCCGCTGTGCCGAGTGCATGAAAGTCTGCCCGAACAATGCCCTGCACCCCGCGTTTTTTGAGGCCGGCATCGAGGGCCTATGGACACCGATCCTGATCCCGCGGATCGGTTACTGCGAGCACTCGTGTGTTTTGTGCGGCGAAGTCTGCCCAACGGGCGCCATCCAGAAGATCACCGAGGAGCAGAAAATGGGCATCGACGAGAAGCCCATCCGCATCGGCACGGCCTTCTACGATCAAGGGCGGTGTCTCCCTTGGTCGATGGCCACGCCCTGCATCGTGTGCGAGGAATTCTGCCCGACGTCACCGAAATCGATCTGGGTCGAAGAGGTCGAGGTCGCCAAGCGGGACGACCGGCCTCGGGCGGCTGGAACGGCGGCCCCAATGATCACCGTGAAGGTGCAGCAACCGCACGTGGATCCGAACCTCTGCATCGGCTGCGGCGCCTGCGAGAAGGTTTGCCCAGTTCAGGACGAGCCCGCAGTCTACGTCACAAACGTCGGTGAGACACGCAGCAAAACGAACGTGATCTTGCTGGAAAATACGAACTACAACCGCTCCTGACGAATCCACAGTCGCTGCTTGACATCCACGCTCACGCGACTAGGTTGGCCCTGCGCGGTGGAGCAGCCTGGTAGCTCGTCGGGCTCATAACCCGAAGGTCGTAGGTTCAAATCCTGCCCGCGCAACCAAGGTCTGGAGCACTCGAAAAAGTGTTGCAGCCATCACGACGCCCCGGCCCCAAAAAGGACCGGGGCGTTGTCGTATTTGGCGCGCTCGCGAGGGCCAAAAGGGGAAACCACTGGCTCTTGGCGACGTCGTGGCCCTCGGGTTGGGCCTCGAGGGTCAGGCGGCCCGGATGGGTCTCGGCGGAGCGGCTTCGGTCAACGCGCCGATACGCGACACGTCAGAACGAACGGCCGATTGAAAACAGCGGCGAGAGCGCGATGGTTCGGCCATGGGCGCGTTCGTCCGGCAACGGTGTTCCGCTCGCGACGCACGCGAGACTCCCCGCGGTGCAGGTCGGGTCGTAGGCGATTGCGACCGAGCGTCCGTCGAGCGGCGGACCTTGCAGCAACAATCCGAGGGCCGCGACCGCGAGGCCAAGGTCCCAGTCGCCGACCCGCATCGTCGCACCCACGTCACCTTCGAGGAGGAGCACGCCGGCGGTGGAGACGGGATCCGAATCGACGATCGTCGCGGCAATACGCTCGCTTCCTGACACAACCGCAACATCGGCTACGTCGCGGCCGCTCGACATCGCCGCACCCACCATCGCGTGCGCCGAGAGTGCAAACCGTGCCCCGAGCGCGCGTTGGTACCCGACACCGAAGGCGCCGAATGGGCCGTGGACGACGAGGTGGTCGGTGAGGTCATACGCCAAGGTCGGATGCTCCGTCGTCGGAGCGCTCGAAGGCAAGGTTCGCGAGAATGTCGAAGCTGCGCGGAGGTAGCCGCCCATCAGCGCAAGCGAGACGCCCGCGGGGAAGCGATACCCTCCGCGGAGCCCAGCGATGAGGCCGTGCGCGAGCGCCGAGCTTGGGCAGGACGAGCAATTTACCTCGGCGTCACTCGCCAACCGCGGAGCAAGCAGATAGCCACCGACCGCCTCGAAGAACGGGTGACCGGGTGCCGAGCGCGGCCATCGGGGATGCCCCGGATCGACGATGAGTCGCAATCGAACCGGCGCCGTCGCCGCGGCGGACGACTCGACGGCAACCGCAAGCGCGTGGTACCCGGACTCGCTCGACGACACGCGGTGCACGCCGAGGGGAAGGCGACCGCGCCAACGTCCAACGGCGACATCGACCCCGTCAACGGCGAGCGACGCCGAAGCCGGCTCCGCGTCGACCGCGAGCTCGGCACCCAGCGCCGACGCTTCGACCGCGACGATCGCCTTCTGCCCTTGAACGACGACGACCTCCTTCGGCGCCGTGCCGAGGTCCTCTTTCTGCGTCCAGACGACGTGGCGACCAGGTCCGAGGGTGCCTTCCCATGGCGTCGTACCGACGACGGTCCCGTCAACGAAGAGGCGCGTGGCGGAGACGCTATCCTCGATGCGCAAGAGGCCCGCATTCGCGAGCGGCTCTAAGTGCACCTCGACCTTCGTTTCGGCATTCACGATGACGTCGGTGCGGGTTTCGCGGGTGATGTAACCATCCTTGATCACGCGGACGACCCGCGTTCCCGGCAGCACGCGGATCGGCACGACCAGCGGCAACGTCGCGCGAGCGCGGCCGTCGACAACCACCTGCGCGCCCGCAACATCGGCGGCGATCCACACGTTGCCGACGCGCGTTCGAAGCGTTGTCATCGCGCGCGTCAGCGTCTCGGTCTCGCCCGGCTGAAGCCCTTGATTGAACTCCGTCAGGAGCTGCTCGTAGAGCTCGAGCGCTTCATCGTAGCGGCCGAGGCGATCGAGACAGATCGCGACATTCGAGGTATTTTGCAGGGAAGGGTACGCGCCGCGCGATTGAAAAAACAGTTCGAGCGCGCGCTCCATGTCCCCCGCCTCGAACAGCACCACGCCACGGTGGAACAATTCCTTCGCGCGGTTTATTGTCGGATCCGTGGTCGTGGGCGGCGCCGTGGGCACAGGCGGCGCGGCCTGTGCGCTCGTCGCGACCAGCGTCAGCGCGAGCAGCACGACTCGACTCAATCGCGATGCGGCGAGGGAGTTGGGACTCGAAGCGGGAGCGCGGCGCATCACCATGTCGGCTTGAATTGAATGCCCGAACCGCCGGCCTTCGGCGCCGCCGTCGCGGCAGGCTTCGCGGAGTCGGGCGCAGTTGGGCGCAATTGGGGCTTGACCGTCGGCGACAACGTCGCGAGCGACTTACCGGCTGCGTGAGGCGGCACTTGCGCGGCCGAGCTTGACGGAGCGGGCGCCGCGAGGGCCGGTGACGACGACGACGGCGCCTCGGGAGCATGCGCCCCAGCCGTAGGCGTCGCAAGCACGGGCGCGGTCGCCGATGCGGACACCTCGGAGGCGCCCTTGGGCCGCAACACGAACCAAGCTGCCGCCATGCCGATCGCAACAAAAGCCGCAGCGGCGCCGATGCGCACGACACTCGCCGCCTGCGAGCGAGATGACGCCAGAGACGGCGCGGTGAGGGCAGCGAGACTCGCGCCGCCGGACGGTGAGCGGATGCCCGACTGAGAACCCGCGCCATCGCGCCCAGGCATTCGGTGGCTTTGCGACACGTTCGGAACGTCACTTCGGCGTTCGCTCGTGCTCGCCCCCACGAGGTCACCCGGCACAAGGGTGTCGGTTCCCCCCATGAAGGGCTCGAGGGCCTCGGCGAACGCGGCAACGGTCGGCCAGCGCAGCTCACGATCGCGCAGGAGACCGCGTTCGACAAGTTCGGCGAGCGCCGGATCGACCCACGGGGCGACCTGGGCGAGCGGCGGCACAGACTCGGTGCAGATGGCGAGCAGCAGCTGCGCGAGGGTCTCGCACCGCGCCCATGGTCGCGTGCCGCTCAGCGCTTCATACAACGAAATAGCGAGGCCCCACACGTCGGCGCGGGTATCGGCGTCCTTCGCTTGCATCGCTTGCTCGGGGGCTGTGTATTGGGGTGTTCCGAGAAGCGCGCCGCTCGATTTCGTAAGCGAAAGGCCGTGCTCCGTACTGTCGGTCAGGGTGTTCTTCGCGAGGCCGAAATCGCAAATTTTCGCGATCAGCGTGCCCTCGCTTCGGGCCAGCATGATGTTCGCGGGCTTGAGATCACGATGGATGATGCCGAGGGCATGCGCAGCCGCCACCCCGCGGCATGCCTGGACGAAGATGCGCACCGCCACGCTCGCCTCGAGGGCACCGAGCTCCCGCAACCACGACGCGAGGTCGCGACCGTCGAGCAGCTCCATCACGAAATACGGGTGGCCGGCGTGCTTGTCGACATCGGCGACGAGCGTGCTCACCACGTTGACGTGACGGATGCGCGCGGCGAGCGCGGCCTCACGCCGAAAGCGATCTTCGACGAGGGTGCCTTCGCCATCGCCTAGCACGAAGATGACCTTGACCGCGCACGGCGTGCCGTCGCTCGTGGCCGACTCGTAGACCGCGCCCATGCCGCCGCGGCCGAGCAGCCGCTTCAACCGGAAGCTCCCGCCGACAACGCCGCCGACGAGCCGCTCCGCCGCGCTCCGTTCGCTCGTTCGATCCTCGGAGATGACGACTTGACGCGTCGGACCGTCTTCGCTGCGCCGCGCCATCGCAATGCTCGGCACCTCGCCACGCAAGAGAGCGCGCACGTCGGCCTGCATCGTCCGCGCGTCCAGATAGCGGTCGTTCGGATCGAACGCGAGCGCATGGTCGACAACCGCGCACACCTGCTCCGGAACCGTCGGAGCAATCGTGTCGAGGAGCGGCGCGGAGGTCGATGCGACGAGCTTGAGTGTCTCGACGAGGTCGCGACCGCGGTGCACGGCGCGTCCGGCGAGGGCGCGAAACATCGTCGCGCCAACGGAAAAGACGTCACTGAACGCCGCCGCGCGACCGTTCAATTGCTCGGGCGCCATGAAGCCGAGCGTACCGAGCGTCGAGCCGGGAGCGGTCTGCAAGGAGCGCTGGTCCGCCGTCGCCTTGGCGATCCCAAAATCGAGCAATTTTACTGGGCCCTCGGCGGTGAGGAAGATGTTCGCGGGCTTCACGTCGCGGTGGATGATTCCCGCGGCGTGCGCGGCGACGAGCACATCCAGCACCTCATCGGCGATGCGCAAGAGTTCATCCAAAGGGAGCGGCGTGTCGCGCTCGAGGCGTTCGGAGAGCGTGCATCCCGTGAGCAGGTCCATCACGAGGAACGGCAATCCCTCATCGGTGACGTCGCATTCCTGAATGCGCACCGCGCCGGGGTGATTCAGCCGATTCGCCGCGCGCGCCTCGTAGGTGACGCGCTTGACAATGTCCACATCGTCGGCGATTTCAGCGTGAAGAAGCTTGAGGGCCACGACGCGACCGTCGGCGTGCCGCGCGCGGTACACGGTCGCTACGCCACCCGAACCGAGCACACCCGTCAGCGTCCAAGTGCCAAGGATCGTCGTGCCGAGACGCTCCTTCGCACGGCGTAGCACCCGACTCGCGGGAGAGACTCTTTCAGCAGACACATCGTCGAGGTTAACACTTCATCCCGCCGCGCAGGTAGGCTCGTGGTCTCGTTGGGCGAACATCATGGTGCAATCGAATTTCCGCCGAGTTGTCTGTGTCACCGTGTTCGCGGCAATCGCGAGTTGTGCAGGCGCGCCACGCGACGAAGGAGCCGGCGGCGGCGCGAGCTTGGCCGCGGAGCTTGGGCCTCCGATGTCGCTCCCCGCAGGGAGCGTGCAGTTCCTCGACGGCGCGCTCCCCGTAACCGTCGAGCTCGATCCCTCGCTACCCGAGGCATCCCAGCTTGGGGCGCCGGGAAACCAACGTCGCGTGAGGCTCGCTGCGAACACCAAGGGATACCTCGCCGTCTGGGAAGACGATCGGGATGGGGTCCCGAACATCTACGGCGCGCGCATCACCCCGACGTTCCCGACCTCGGTTGCGGAACCGAGTTTCCTCATTGCGGCGGGGCCGGCATTCGGGCCGGAGGTCACCTTCGATGGAACGCAGTTCCTCGTCGCGTGGTCAACCGGTGCCGAGGTCCAGATGGCGAGGGTGAAGAGTGACGGCAGCGCCGCCGACGCGGTCGGCTTAGCGACCTTGGTCGTGCCCGCCACGTCCGCCCGCGTCTCCGCCATCGCGGGGGCTGACCCTCACCTCGTTGTCGTCACGGCGACCGCCACGGCAAGCTCCACGGAGACCTTGCTCCACGCTCACCTCCTCATCGCGAATCAATTCAAAGTCATCGATCTCGGCGGCGCGTTCATGCCCTCCGGCGGAAGCCCGGGCCTTGCGTTTTGCGACGGTGTGTACAAGCTCGCCATACCTCAGAGCGGGTCGGATTCAGGGTTGGAGTTTCCAATGTTGCAGCCGGACACAGGCGCTCTCGACTTCTGGTCCTCCGCACTTGTGTCCTCAACGCCTGGGGAGGGTAGTCGCACGACGAGCGCGAGCATTGCGTGCAAACCGAAGAAGACGCTCGTCGCCTGGCGAGAGACGAACAAACCCACGATCCGCGCGAGGTTGATTGACTCCTCCGACCCCTCCAACTTTTACGAGAAGGAGCTCAGTTCTGGATCCACACCCGCCAGCGGGCCACGGACCAGCCGCTTCAGAGACGGCTTCATCCTCGCGTGGACCGAGGTCCTCCTCGACAAGACGAGTAGCGTTCGGGTGTTCACGGCCGATGTCGATGGCCGAGGCTTCTACGCGCCGAGCGTGAGTCTCAATGAGCGGCTCGGCGTCGATGTCGCGGGCCTGACTAACTTTTCGCCATCGCCAGAGGAGCCGGCAGCGATTGCGGCATACGAACCGTCGATCGCGTCGGCGTCGGACGACGATGTGTCCATTCTCGGGCAGGATTTCAAACTCAAGGGTCCCGACTTCGGTGAGTTCGTTGTATCCAACCAGCCGAACGAGCAACGGCAAGTCGTCGTCGCTCCGACGAAGGGTGGAGCCATCACCGCGTGGACGGACATCCGTGGGGCCACCAAGACGAACCAAGTCACCTTCGTCGCAGTCAACGAGAGCGGCGAGCCTACGACGATTGCCCTGCCCGTCGTCGATCCGCTGCTGAGTAACCTTGCGATAACCTCGCACGACCCCGCCATCGCGAGCGCAGACGGCTCATGGCTCCTCGCCTGGGCCCAAGAAGAGACCACAGACGGCACAGGGCTCGCTTTTTTGATCCGCGGCATCGACGCCTTCGGCGAGAGCCGCGGCTGGATCGAGAACAACTCGGACTACACGTACCGAAAGCCCGCGGTCGCGGTCACCGGAGACCACTTCACCATCGCGTACGAACGCGGAAAACTCATCTGCCCAACGACCTGCACCTTCGTATCGACGGACCTTCAAGTCGCATACGTCCCACTTGCACCGGAAAGCAGCATGGCGTCGAAGCCCGTGTCCGTGGCGGGCACTGGCGCGACCGCGAACCCCACGGTCGCCGGAACGGTCGGCAACGATGCCTTGGTCGTGTGGGAGCACAGCGGCGATCTCTACGGCCTGCGGATCGCGGAGAGCGCCGTAGAACTCAACGCACCGCTTATGCCGATCGCCGCGTTGCCTGGCATCCAACAGCACCCGTCACTCGCCTTCCGAAAAGACGCGGGCGAAGGCCTCCTCGTGTGGCAGGACGTTGGCAAGGCGGGCAATCGCATCCTCGCCATGCGCCTCGATGCGGAAGCGAAACCGCTCGGCTCGAGCGTACTCGTCAGTCAATCGCTCGCGTCCGACCGACCGAAAGTGATCGTCGATGGAACCAAATATTGGGTGACGTGGGAAGGCTCGACCGCCGGCGGGCCTACGCAAGTCTACGCCGCCGCCGTGCGCTTCGACGGGAGCTTGGCGGACGACGTGCCGCTCGTGGTGTCGCAACCCCTCTTCGACATGGCGGCTGCCGACTCGGACGAGCAGGGGCTCACCGCCAGTGCGCCCTCGGTCGCCCTCCTGCCGTCCGGGGGCCTTCTCGTCGTGAGCGAGCAGGTCGTGCCAAAACTCGGCGTGCGACGCGCTGTTGCAACGAAACTCGCCAATGAAGTCGCCGCGGGCGGCTCGTGCTCTGCGGCGGCCGAATGCGAGTCGCGTCATTGCGTCGATGCCGTGTGTTGCGCGACGGCATGTGTAGGGCAGTGCCAGCGCTGCGATGGCCGTGCCTCGAGCGCGAGCGCGACCCCCGAAGAGGAGCCAGGCACGTGCCGCCCGGTGTCGAGCGGGGGCGACGATGCCTGCGCCGACACCGAGACCTGCGCTGTCGACGGCACGTGCAAACTCGCAGACGGACAAGACTGCGAGGTCACCGGCGACTGTGCCAGCGGCTTCTGCGTGAACGCACTTACGAGCGACGCAAAAACCCCAGGGATTTGCTGTGATTCTGAGTGCGCCGGCGCATGCGATTCGTGCTCGGGGCCGACAACCTTCGGACGCTGCGCGACCACCGAATGCGGCAAGTTCGCGTGCTCGATTGATATCCAATCCGGCCTCGCGAAGCAGTGTCTCGATTCCTGCGAGGATTCATCCGAGTGCGTACGCGGTGCACAGTGCGTGCTCGGCGACTGCGTGACCCCGCCCACCATCGAACCGATGGACGTCGGCTGCAGGGTCGTTGCCCGCGGAGGCCCTCGCCCCTCAGGCGCGGCTCCGCTCTTGGCCACAATCGCGCTCGGTCTCGCCAGGTTCCGCCGGCGTGCGCGCGTTGCCTAGGACGAAAGCATCCGCAGCAGACACGGAAGGACCCGCGGAACCGATGCACGTAAGCGCCTTCTGGGCGTGAATGCCATTTGAGAACTGGGCGTGAATGCCAGTTGAGAATCAGCTTGGACGCGGCGGCTTCGACTGCGCAACCGGACCCCACTGCGTCTTCCGAGCATCTTGGGCGCCTCGCGGCGAGCGCGAGCGCGGGCACCGCGAGGAGCGCCGCGGTCGACACATGCCGTCCGGAGCGCAAAAACATAGCAAAACCGAACGCTGCGAGGACGAGCGGCAAGGGCCGACTGCGCCACGCGAAGAAGGTCTGCCGCAGTGCGATGGAGGCCAGGGAACGCAACCGGTTGAGAGTTGGCGGTGGCTAGGAGCGGTCCGCCGGCGCTCCGCCACCCTGGCGCGTGCGCGTTTCACGCCCGGCTGTCGCCCACAGCCTCTGGCTACAGCCGCTGGCTACAGCCTCGGGCTTTGGTCGCTCACAGCGGCCACACTTTCAAGGGCGGAGCCTTGACGCGGTTCTTCGCGGACGGCTCGTGGCCGACGACGCGGTGGCGCGGGTCGAGCTCGTGTCCGAGGAGCGCCTCCGAGAGCGCGACGTGTGCGGTCGCGGTCGGTGACGCGGGGGCGAGGCCGAAGTCCAGGTGGGCCGTGGTGCGCTTGGTGGCACCGAAGACGTCGACCTCCACCCTGCAGCCATAGAGCTTCTTCGATGCGTTGTTTTGGGTGACGGTGACGGTGACGTCGTTGCCAGTCTGCACCGTGGCCACCTCGAACGTTGGCCATTCGGGTGCTCCTTCGCCGAAGACCCACACATCGAAATAGTCCTTCAAGTCCACTCCGGCCGCGTCCTCGAGCGCGAGTCGGAGCGAAGCGACATCCTTGGCGCCGGCATCTTTGAGAAACACCGCGAGCCCCGCGAGCACGGCGTCACGTCCTAGGAGCGACTCGAGCTGAACGAAGAGCACCATCGGCCCGGGACCGTAAACGTCGCCGTAAAATGTTTGCACCGACGGCGCGTCCGTCGGTCGCGGATAATGCTCGGATTGCAATGAAATCGCGTCCCAATACGCGAGAGAGGACTCGGCCTCGACTTTCGGCCTGTGCTCGTCTTCGAACACGTAAGCGAGGTACTCGGCGGTCGCCTCCTTCCAAACGAAATCGGAGGCGCTGGCGAGGGTCGTTCGGTCACCGGCCCATTGGTGCACCGTCTCGTGCATGAGGACGTGCATCGTCGCGTCCGCGTAGGACGTCTTCAGATCGGGCAGGTCCTCGAGCAAGATGACATTCGCCGGGTGCTCGAAGCCGAGCCACGCGGTTGGACCACCGGCAAACCGAAGCTCCGGTCCGTACGGAAGCGGTCCGAGCAGCCCCGTCACCCAGGTGATGAAGGCCGACACGCTCACCGGATCGAGCGAGGTCCGCAGCTTTCCGCCAGGCACCTCGAAGAAGACGAGCTCCGTTCCGGCGGCGGTCACGAAAGGCGTGCGCACCCACTTGGGATCGGCCGCAAATCCAAAGCCCGAGTACGTCGGCGCAAGCGTGTCCTCGATGTCGCACCGAGTCGACGTCGCGCCCGCCGTGCGGAGCCCCGGGCAGAGGACGACGGTACCCTTCGGGTGCTCGATGTCGAAGTGGAGCTCCACGAGGCGCGAAGGGTCAACGTCGCAAGGACCGAAATGCGAGCAGCCGCCGACCCAGCTGAGAAGGTACGAGAAGACGCCGCCCGCCATGTCCGTGCGCGTCATGTAGCCAACGTCGAGCTTGTCGAAGGTCTTCAGTGGGACGAGTTGGTCCGCCTCGAGGGTGAAGGGGTCGGTCGCAGCGAGCGCTCCGCCGCAGGCTTTGAGGAGCTCGTCTGTGACGCTCGCCGACGTGGCCGCAGTGCCGCTCCACAGCACACTCGTGACGGGCAGACGGCAGGCGATGCCGATGCAGTTCCCATCGGGCGGCGGTGAACTGTAGGTGAGCTTCGAATGGGCCGCGCGCGTCGCTAAGTCGAAGCGGTAGTCGTAACGAGTGACGAGGCTCTCGGCGGGAGCGCCGCCGCCGGCTCCAGGGGCGCCGCCGGAGCCCACCGTCGTCATGGCCGCCCCTCCAGCGCCGGTGCCGCTCGCCGTCGTGTCGTCCGTGGAGGAGCAGGCCGCGAGCAATGCAAGAGCGACGAACGACGGGGTGGCAAGCGTGCGCATCGGGGCCATGTTAGCGGAGGTCGGCTTGCCCGCCGATGCATTGTGTCTCGGCACCGCTCCGTTCGCGCTCGAGCCACCCGCGTCGA
>CANMZR010000065.1 GCA_947502375.1 Polyangiaceae bacterium | reverse complement strand
TCCGATCTGTTTTGTTCGATTGGTCGTAGAGGAAGTAACCGAGGCCACCGAGACCCAGGATGGCCACCACCGATACGCCGATGAGTTGGTTGCGAAGGGCTCCACCCCGCTGATCCTGCTTCAGCGTCAGAAGCTGGCGCTCATGCTCTTGCTGACGCGCAATCCCTTCCATGCGGGCGCGCTGCTCGGTCTCCGCTCGGACCCGCTCGAGCTCGGCATGCCCGATAGCCTCGAGGCGCGCTTGCTCCTCGCGTCCCCGTTGCTCCTCCTGACGGCGTCGCTCTGCTTCGGCATGAAGGCGTGCAGCCTCCGCATCGCGTCCACGCTGCTCACCGTCAAGGCGGGCGCGTTCTTCGTCTCGCTGCATCGTGAGGCGTTCCTCCTCCTCGGATTTGATGCGGTCCTCTTCGAGGTTCATCAACTCCTTCAGGGAGAACATCACCGAGCTTTCTTCGTTGTCCGCCATCGTTTCAAGAGCTCCTGTGTCAGCGTAGCGCGACAGCAGCTGCCGCAGCGATGATGAGTCTAGTACGAAACCCCTCGCGTCCGTAAACCTCTCCCGACTCTTTCTGCTTTCGAGCGGCTGTACTAAGCTCCCGGGTCATGGCAATCGAGGTGCGAGCGCACATTACGGGCACGGTCTGGAAGATCGAAGTCAAAGTGGGTGACGAGGTCGAGGCTGGGGATACCGTCGCCATCCTCGAATCGATGAAAATGGAAATGCCCGTTGAGACCGATGACGAAGGAGTCGTGGAAACGATCCATGTGATCGCCGGGCAGTCCGTGAAAGAAGGGGACCTCATGGTCACCTTGACGGAGCCCTGACGTCATTCTTTCCAGAAGAATTTCCATGGGTTGTGCTTCAAATCGCGAGCCAACTCCTGCAGATCGTCGAAAAGCTGTTCATCCATCACGAGTGCTCCGACACTGCCCTTGCCCTTGCGAACGTGGCTAAGAATGACTTGCGCGTCCACCAGCGCGGTCTTTGCAGAGAGGGTCGTCGCATCGACGTTTGCGAGGATCGCTTTCACGTGGGCGAGTTCCTCCGGGCTCGATAGCAAGGCAGCTACCTTTTCGAGGCCGTCGATGGTCTCACGCGCCTTTCCGACCAACGCCGGCACGTCCTTTTCGAGCAATGGCGGGATGCTTCTGGCTCCCGACGCGCTGATCGCCTCGGCATTCTGAAGGATTCGGTCAACCTGGGGGTTTTCGACGTACTTTGCCTTGGCGCCCTGGACGAACTGCACGCCTTCCTCGCTCATTTTGACGGCGTTGTCGGCGATGCGGTCGAGTTTGTCCGCGTTGTGGTCGAAGAACACGCCCGTGCCGTTCAAGGTCTTGGCCAGCCCCTCAAAAACCATCTTGAGCTGCGGCTTGTGCTCGCGCATCCCGCCCACCAACGAGTGCATCAAATCGTACGTCTCGGCAATCAAACGGTCGAGCCGGGGCGGGTCGAGACCGCGAACGGTCGCACCATCCTGAATGCTTGGTCGATCGGTTGAGCCGGGGTCGATCGCGAGGAATTGCTCCCCGAGGACGCCTTGCGTCGTGATGTAAAACGTCGCGTTATCGTGAATGGCCGACTGAAACCGCTTCTCGACCGAGAGACGGGCCAGAACGAGCGGAAGCGCCTCTCCACTCTTGGCGTCGACGCCGCCCCCGGAGAACTCGATTTGCTTGACCTTGCCAACCTTCACGCCCGCAATCTTCACCGGCGCCCCGCTCTGAAGACCACCAGGATTGTCGAAACCAACCCCGACCTCATAGGTGGGTTGAAAGTTAACCCCTCCCATCACGAGGATGAACGCCGCGAGAAGAACCACGGCCGCGAGGATCAACAGGCCGACTTTGACTTCGAGCGAGCGAGCACTTGCCATATGCTGGCGCGCATCATAGTCCCGGTTCACCTGAGCAGTCGCTGGTGATTTCGTTTCGCAACCTCAAGAAGTCATTTGGTCCGAAGGAGATCCTTCGCGGCGTGTCTTTTGACGTGGGCGACGCCGAGGTATTTTTCATCATCGGCCAAAGCGGAGCTGGCAAAAGCGTGATGATAAAGCACCTGGTCGGGCTGCTCGCGCCCGACGAAGGCGAGATCTGGCTCGATGGCGAGGAAGTCAGTCGCTTCAGCGAAGAGCAGATGTACGGCGTTCGCAAGAAGTGCGCGATGGTGTTTCAGCACGCGACCCTCTTCGATTCGATGACCTGCATCGACAACGTTGCCCTTCCGCTGCGAAAACATCGCGGTCTCGCACCGGCTGACGCGCGCGCCGAGGCCCTAAAACGCCTGACACAAGTGCAGATGCACGCGTTCAGCGAGCGCTTCCCGACGGAACTCGGCGACGGGATGCGAAAGCGCGTCGCCATCGCCCGAGCATTGACCCTGGACCCGAGTTACGTCCTTTTCGACGAACCCACGACCAGCCTTGATCCCGTGAGCGCGCGGCGCATCGACAAGCTCATCCGGGAGTTGAGCGACAGTCTTGGCGTCACGAGCATCGTCGTCAGCCACGACCTCAGGAGCATTTTCACCATCGCGGATCGAATCGTCATGCTCTACGAGGGGGAGGTCCGGCTTCTCGGGACACCCGCCGAGTTCCGCGCTTCGACCGACCCCGTTATCGAGCAGTTCATTCAGGGTCGCGCTCGCGGTCCGATCGATTGAGCGAGCGCCCCGTCGGGCAAATGGGCCCGACGAAAGCGCCGTCCAAGTTCCGACTCGAGCCACCCATCGCCGGGTGCGTTTTGGCGCGTCAGCCACCACGCCGAAAGCGCTTGCCGCACCCGAGGCGACTCAGCGAGCGCTTGCCAACTTCGTCTCGGCAGAAGCAATGGCCCGCGTAACGAGCGGCCCTATCAGCTCCGGCCGCACGTTCGGCAGCCCGCAAACCACAGCGATCTCAACGACGCGCTCGGTGAGCGACTCAATCGGATCCCCCTCGGGCAAAAGCATGATCGCAGGCGCCGAAGTCCGACCGAACTGGGTGAGGCGCTGAAGCATCGTGTGGGTGGACGCATCCGAGTCGCCAAACTGACTGCCGACCGCCGTGCAAATGTGTTGTGGCAGTTGATTGCGCAGGAGCAATTGCTGGCCAATCCGCCAACTTGCCGCCCCGTAGCGCTCCTGCTCGAGGCTTGCTCGGAGTTCCCAAGAATGGTTCGACTCGGCGTAAATCTCGGCAAAACGCTCGGGATCGACGGCGAGGCAGGCCATCGCCCCAACTTCGCTGAGAAGACCGGCGAGGAAGGCGGCGCCTGCATCGCCTCGAAGCTCCGACGCCAACATACCGGACAAGGTGCCCGCAAGAACGCTCGAGGTGTGAAAGTGAAGGGAGCGCTCTTGCTCGGTCGAGAATGCCGCCATCATCGCGAGAGCCGAGGACATCTCCCGCACTTGAGCGAGTCCCAGCGTCACGATCGCCTGCCCGAGCGTATCGATCGGTTTACCGCGTCGATAAAGTGCGCTGTTTGCCACTTTCATCGCCTCCGCAGCGAGAGCCGGATCGCCCGCGATGGCCTCCGCCACCTTTCGAATGTCGCAGTTGACGTCTGACGTGAGGACCAAAACCCGCTGCGCCGCCGCTGGCACCGGGCAGATGTCGTCGACCACCTCGAGCAATGCGGCAACCTTGTTCGCATCGTCCGTCTGCGCTTGAGGACGGCGCGGCGATGGCGCCGAAGGCGGCGATGGCGGCGATGGCGGCGATGGCGGCGATGGCGGCGATGGCGGCGATGGCGGCGATGGCGGCGATGGCGGCGATGGCGGCGATGGCGGCGATGGCGGCGAAGGCGGCGAAGGCGGCGATGGCGGCGATGGCGGCGATGGCGGCGATGGCGGCGATGGCGAACCAGCAGCAGAGCTTCGCGGCGGTGGAGGCCTTGGCGGCACGCCGCCGCTCATCGTCCTACCCCTTGCATGCTCCTTGCTTGCCACCATTGCACTGCGGCTGCAACCGAAGGCCGCATCCGTTCAGTACGGAGAGTCCTTGCTTCTCCATTCAATGGAAAAGCTGAACGAGCCGGAATTGACAACATATTTAATAATATAATCGAATAGTTACAGATCAACTCGAACCTAAAAAATGAATCATGGAAGTGAGCCTTGATGTGGATTCGAGGAGGCCAATCGTGCGAAAACGCGCGCGAAGGCCGCGAGTGCGCGCCCCACGTCGGCCTCGGTCGTGAGTTCGCCCAAAGAGAATCGAACGGCACTGCGCGCCCTGCCCTCCCCCAGCATCGCCCGAATCACCGCCGATGGTTCTGCCGTGCCGGCGCTGCACGCGGAACCGCTCGAAAAAGCGATACCTTCAAGATCGAGGGCGGCGCAAAGTTCGGGGCCCCGCCACCCGCCGAAGGACAGATTCGTCACATGCGAAGCGCGCTGCGCGGTGCCATTGCGCTCGACTGTGACACCGACCCGCACCCCTAGCGCGATGAGTTCCGCCTCCAAACGATCGCGCAACGCCCCCAGGCGCTCGTAGCGTCGAGGGCCCTCAATGGCATGTTCTGCGGCGACTCGAAACCCGGCCGCGAGGGCCGCGTCTTGCGTCCCGGGGCGCAAACCTCGCTCCTGATCGCCCCCCCTCAAGACAGGACGGACCTCGACCCCGGGGCGGGTCACGAGGGCACCGATGCCTTTCGGACCCCGAAGCTTGTGCGCGGCGACCGTCACAAAGTCCGCCGCTGCCCAGTGCTCCCGCGGCAGTCTCCCCACGGCTTGCACGGCATCGCAGTGAACACGCGCCCCGGCCGCACGAGCGAGCTTCGCCACTTCGTGTAGGGGCTGAATGACCCCGGTTTCATGATTCACCGCCTGAAGAGATACCAAGGCCACCTCGCTTAGCTCAGCGAGGCGTGCCGCGAGGCACTCAGGCGATACCCGGCCGTCGGCCCCAGGTTGGAGCCAGGCGACCCGCGTCCCCTCTCGTTCGAGCGCCTCGGCCACCCGTACAACGGACGGATGTTCGAGCCGACTGAGGACGATGGTGCCACGCGCACTTCGCAACGCGAGGTTGTTCGCTTCCGTGCCACCCGAGGTAAGGAGGACGTCGCGCGCATGCCCACCGACCAGGGCCGCGATGGCTCCCCGCGCCCGGTCGAGCTCGGCACGAGCCAGCTGGCCGGGGCGATGAACACTCGCGGGATTTGCCCAAGTTTCCGACGCGGTGCGGTGAACGGCGTCGAGCACCTCCGGCAACGGAGGCGTCGTCGCATTCCAATCAAAGTAGACAGAGTCCATCGCGCTCCAATGCCTTTGCCATCAAATGGCGAGCCGGGGCGAGCTTCCCGCGTCGAGCTGCATCGGAGCCCGCTCAGCGACCGAAAGAAAAAATGCCGCCCCGTGGAAGGTCACCCCGCCTATTCGCTCAACGCACGGCGAGAGGACGGTCACGTCACCACCGAGGCCGCGCGCGGTACGCCGCGCAATCGCCAGCCCCACCCCGGTGCCCCCATGCAGCCGTGTGACCGAGCCATCCACCTGATAGAACGCTTCAAAAATGCGCTGCTGCCGCGACTCGGGGATGCCGGCGCCACTATCCGCCACGCACAGTCGATAGAGCCCATCCTGACGCTCCAAACGCACGCCGACCCGCTCCCCTTCCGGAACGAACTTCGCAGCGTTGTCTAAGAGTTGCTGGATGGCCCGAAACAGGCGCTCGGCGTCGCCAATCGCGGGACAGGCTCCGTCCGGCAGCTCGGTCACAAGTTCGAGGCCGGCCCGCTCGAACGCCGAACGATGACGCTGCAAAGCTCGCTCGACGACCGCGCTCAAATCGTAAGAAAGCTGGGCAAAGTGCATCCGCCCGGTCTCGAGGCCGGTGACGTCGAGCAAATTGTCGATAAGCTGACGCAGCCTCGTCACGCACTCGTCGGTCGCCGTGAGCGCCCGACGCTGAGCGGGCTCGATCGACCCGAGCTCTTCATCCAGCAAAAGCTTCACGTAACCCACAATCGGCGTCATCGGCGTCGCCAGCTCGTGGGTCACGTTTCGGTAGAAAGCCGTCCTGGCAGCGTCGGCTTCACGCAATCGTTCGTTGACTCGCGAAAGCTCGAAAACCTTTTCTTCGAGGTGGCTGACGATCCGCTGGCTTTGCTGTCGAAGTCGCTGATTCACCTCGGCAGGTGGAGCCTCGCTGTGCCCCCCCAGATAGCGCGAGATCGTCTCCGCAAAGGTCCGCGCATCGATCGGTTTTTGGAGAAACCCATCGCACCCCACCGACAAACTCGTATCGCGGTCCCCCTCCGCCGTGATGGCGACGATCGGCACGCGCTCGAAGCCTGACTCCGCGCGCAGGCGCAGCGCCACTTCGAAGCCGTCGAGACCGGGGATATTGAGGTCCACCAGCACCAACTCCGGCTTCGACTGAATGGCGATCCGAACGCCGGAGATGCCGTCTTCTGCCTCGATCACTTCATGCCCGGCACGCACGAGCAACTTCCGCACGAGCAGGCGGTTCGCCGGGTCATCTTCGATGTGCACGATGCGAGCCATGGTTACGGGTTCATGTTACTTACCCCGCGCGAGCATGAGCGACGAAAAAGATACGCCCATGGTGGAAACGTCGGGCGAGACAGGAACCCGCCAAGAGCCAGCCGCGCTCGAAAGCCAAGGCCACCCCCTCCCCGCAACGAGTCGAACGGCGCTCGCTTGGCAACCGCTGCCGATCCTTGGGGGCAAGGCGGCCTACGGACTTGCCGTGCTGGCGGGAGTCCTTGTCGCGATGGCGTTTGCTGGCATCGGAGCGTGGCCCCTCGCGTTCATCGCCTGGGTGCCGATGGCGCTTGCGGTACGCGGGCAAACGCCACGCCGGGCGTTCGGACTCGGACTCCTTGGCGGCTTTGTCGAGGTGATGATCGGTTTTTATTGGCTGACGCCTATGCTCCAGACGTTCAGCGGGTTTCCCCTGCCGCTGTGCGTGCTTTTCGCCAGCATTTTATCAGCTTATCAGGGCGGTCGCATCGCCTTGATGACCTGGATTGCGGCACGCGCCGAGCGTCGCGGTTGGAACGCCGACCTCGCCTTTCTCGGGGCGTTCGCGCTATCCGAGCTCGTCTACCCGCTGCTCTTTCCTTGGTACTTCGCCGCCTCGTTTCACGACCACCCGATCTTCATGCAAACGGCGGAACTCGGTGGACCGATCCTGGTCAGCCTGGTCTATGTCGGCTTCAATCTCGCCGTCGCCGCCGTGGTCCGCGCACGTCTCTTTCATCGAACAGTCGACCGCTGGACGCTCGCGCTTGGCGGTGCCGGGACCCTCGCGGCATTGGTGTTTGGTGACGTAAGAATGCGGCAAATCGACACGCTGATAGCCCAAAGTCAACCCGTGAAGATTGGGCTGGTTCAGTCGAGTCTCGGATTGAACGAGCGGCGTTCGGCGCTCGTTGAAAACTTACAGCTGACGAAACAGGCCAAGGCACAAGGGGCGGAGCTCGTCGTGTGGAGCGAGGCGACGATTCCGGAGCCCTTCGAAGCGAAAAACTACGCAGCCTCGGTCGGCCAGGCCGTGGGAAAACGGCTCGGGGTTCCGGCAGTGGTCGGCGGCGTGCTCTACGAACGGCTCCCGCCTGGGAACGCCATCGGCGGGCGAACAGAGAAATACTTCAACTCCGCCTTCATCGTGGACGAAAAGGGCCACGTCGGCGGCCGCTACGACAAGCAATTCCTTCTGATGTTCGGAGAATACTTACCCCTTGGCGAAACCTTTCCGAGCCTCTACGACTTGTCGCCAAATTCCGGCAAGTTCACTTCTGGGCGTTCGTTCGAGCCGCTTCACCTGGGAGAACACCGGCTCGCAACCATGATTTGTTACGAAGACATCATTCCGAGCTTCGTAAACAAGCTGGTGCAGACCGGGGATCCGGACTTGTTGGTCAACCTCACGAACGATCGATGGTTTCAAAACCAGGACGCCGGTCAGCCTGGCGAGCGCGACACGAGTGAGCCCATTCAACACCTCGCGCTCGCGAAACTTCGCTCGATCGAGCACCGCATGTACCTCGCTCGGGTGAGCAACAGTGGCCTTTCGGCACTCATCGATGCCAACGGCCGCGTCGTCGTTCAGACGCAAGCCATGCGCGCGGAGGTCCAGGTGGGCGAAGCACGGTACATGCGCGTCCGGACGGTGTACTCGCTCTTCGGAGACTACCCCTGGTGGATCCTAGGAGCCTTGACGGTCGCGGGTGGATTCATCCGCGCGAAACAGGCCAAGCGCGCCGCCTGAGTGGCTGACGCAGGGCCTACGTGGTCATTTGACGCCGGTTTTCAGAGCTTTTTTGAAGCGCTTTGCATCGGCAAACATGTCGACGTTCGTGAACACGTAGGTCGAGTCACCGTGTTCGGCGCTCGAGGCAATCTCGCTGAGACGCTCAATCGCGGGATCTTCGTAACGAGACTTGTGACCGGCAGGTCCATGCAGCCGGTAATAGGCGATGTTGCGCTTGGAAAGCCCGGCCTGCAGCGGGTCACGCGCCGCAACCGCCCCCGCCTCCTCAGCAAGCGCGTCGCAATCGTCGAGATTCCAGCCCTCAGAAGGCTCGAACACGACCAGATCGAAATGCTTTTTCACCTCGAAAAGAAACTGCTTCAGCACCGTTTTGTTGGTGCGATTCGGCGCAAATTCCGGCGGCGCAACAAAGACGGCGGTCCGCGCTTCGAGTTGATCGGCGATCTCCTGAATGCCGTCCAGCGCGGTCTCGGTGACTTTCCCGACGCGAAAGCCCTCTTGACCCACGTTGCGCGGCCCGAGCAGCGCAAAGTGAAAACCCGGTGGCGCTTCGCGGCGCCAACGTCGAATCGTTCCTCGACCCGGGCTTGACAGATGCGTCTCCTGAACCTCGACGAACGAGAACTCCTTGAAGTAACGCGTCGCAGGCACGGGAAAACCAGCGCAACCGACGGTGATCATCGACGGCACCGTAGCCCACCTCCCCCTACGATGCTACCGCCGCATTCGCTCAACCTTCCGAATCAAGCGTTCTTCGCGTCGCTCACGGCACTCGGCGTTCTCACCCGTCCCCTGCCGCACCAGCGCCAACGCCTGTTCCGGCTCATGGGTAAAATGCTCATAAAACTTCGCAAGTTCAAGCCGCGCGTCAGGGTCATCGGCGCGCAGGACGAGCCGCGCGAAGTCCGCCATGGCCGACGCCTTGTCCCCCCGCGACTTGGCGATCGTGGCCCGGGTCCAGAGCGCGTCCCGTGCGTCAGCAGAAAAGTTCGCGGCCTCCTTCCCAGCGAAGCCCGCACCGCGAGCGCCGTCGAGCCGCGCGGGCTGTTCGCCGGCGCACCGAACCGCGCCGTCGGCTAGCCGGGTCGCCCACTCGAGATCGCCAGCGCGGCTGAGCACCCGAGCCATTGCCGAGAGCTCGGGCGCAGCACCCGCCGTTGCTCCGCGCGTTTCCGGCTCCGGAGTTCGCCCATAATAACCGAGCAGCACGACGAGACTCCACACGTCAAAACAGTTGTGCTTCACGACATCCTGAAGGCAGCTATCGTCGCCGCTCCAGAGGTAGTGCGCATACCGCATCGCCACCTCCTCACCACCCACGTCAGGGCCACGTTCAAATTCGAGGACCTGCTGCTCGACCACCCCAAGGCTCATCCGCCATCCTCGACGACCGTGCACACGCCGCGCGATATGCAACAAATCGAGGTGCGGCCTTTCGGGAAACGGACCGACCCGCGCGAGCAGCATCCTCGTCCGCAGGAGCGGCACGTCGAACGACTTTCCGTTGTAACTGACAATGAACGCTGCAGCTTCGACGCGCTCACGAACCCGCTCGAGCAAGGCTGCCTCTTCGTCGATATCGCGCAAGAAGAGCTGCTCTAAAACGAAGTCGCCCGCGTCCTTGTCGAACCAACACAGCCCCACCAGAAAGGCTCGATTGCCGGTGCCACCGCCGAGCCCACTCGTCTCGGTATCGAGAAAAAGCGCACCCTCGAGCGGCAGCCCCTCGAACGTGGCATCCAGCGCGAGTCGCGCCAGCAGCAGCGGGTCCGCACAGAGGGCCTCCCCGAGCGCCACTTTCCCGAAACAGCGGGAAGGCTTCTCACGCACCTGACGTACGTGGTGCAGCCCAAGAGGGCCACTCACTTCATCGAACTCGAGGGTCGAGGCCGCTCTACTGAAGTTTTTTTCAGGTCGGCGGCTGCCCGGCATCGATCCCACCGTGCCCAAAGCGTCCGCCCTTGTGACGCGCAATTCTTCGCGCCTCGCGAGCTTTCCCAGGAGCCGACTCATCCGAGCGGCTCCGCGGCTCGAATGGCCAAAACCACCCGATCCACCTCGCGAAGCAACTCGACCACCGTCCCGCGATTGTCGATGACGAAATCTGCGACGGCGAGTTTTCGCTCGAGCGACCACTGCGCGTCGATGCGCCGGTCGGCGTCGAGCGAGTCGAGGCCTTCGCGCTCGATGAGACGGGCTCGCTGCAGCGGACGCGGCAGGGAAACGACGACCAAAGGTCGAAACGAGTCTTGAAGCCCGCGCTCGACGAGCAACGCCGCGTCGTAACAAGCGAGACGGTCACCGCGAGCAGCCAGGGCGGCGAAGCGGCGTCCCGTCTCAACCGCTATTTTTGGATGCACAATCGCTTCGAGGCGCCCGCGCGCGTCATCATCTGCGAAGACGATGCGGCCGAGTTTCTTGCGGTCGAGACACCCATCGGCCGAGAGAACCTGACCAAAACAGGCAAGGATCTCCTCGAGCCCCGGCGTACCGGGTTCAACGACAGCACGCGAAACGTCATCGGCATCCACGACCTCGATGCCGAGCTCGCGCACGCGCCCAGCCACGGTGCTCTTGCCCGAAGCCACGCCCCCCGTTAAACCGAACACCCGAAAGTTCATGCTCGGACGTTCAGTCATACTCAAAGGTTCGCGAAAGTTCGAGGAATTTGCTAGCTCCATAGGGATGTGTCGCCTGTTTGGCTTTCGAAGCGTCATTCCGAGCCAAGTGCATCGGTCCCTCCTCGCCGCGGATAACGCGCTCGGCGCGCAGAGCAACGCCCACCCAGACGGTTGGGGCGTCGCTCATTACGTCGATGGAACCCCGCACGTCACGCGTGCTCCTTCCACGGCGATAAACGATGCGATTTTCCAGCGGCTGAGCGGGATCGTCTCATCGGAGACGTTGCTCGCCCACGTCCGTAAGGCCACCGTCGGTCCGAAAACGGTGCTGAACTGCCATCCTTTTCAATACGGGAAATGGGTATTCGCGCACAATGGCGAGGTTCGGCAGTTCGAGGAAAAACGCGATGAATTGCTCGATCTCGTCGCGCCCCGCCTGCGTCGTTACATCCTTGGGGACACCGACAGCGAGGTCCTTTTTTTCGTGCTGCTCACCGAATTGCTCGCCTTCGGTCCGCTTGCCGGACGCCTCGGTATCGATGAGGTGATAGCCAGCGTGCGCTCGACGGTCTGCAAAGTACGAGCGCTCGCCGACACGGCCGAGAACCCCTCGCTCCTCACGTTCATCGTCACCGACGGCGTCACCATGGGAGCCACCCAGGGTGGCAAGGAGCTGTTTCTTTCAACCCATAAATCACGCTGCTCCGATCGTGATCACTGCGCCCATCTCGCACCCGAGTGCGAACGACCCACAACCGGGGGCAGCATCAATCACATGGTTTTCTCGAGCGAGGTCATTCAAGGTGACAACGTCTGGACCGAGCTTTCAAACGGCGACATCCTCGGCGTCGATTGGCGGATGCGGCTGACCCGCGCTCACGTGGACAAGCGCGCCCTGCCGCTCATCTGAGCGCGGCGCCACCCGAGTGAGCCGGTCTCCCATCGACGACGACGGGCGAACCGCATCGTGGCTCGTCACGAGCTCTGGCGAAAGCTGCAACCCAAGCACGGGCGCACGTCGCGATCGTGAGGGGGCGTGGATCGGACATGGTATACCCGGCTCGATGGCTCGAATCATCGATGGCAAGGTGCTCGCCGCGCAACGACGCGCTCGCGTGGCGGCGGGAGTGGCCGAGTTTTGCGCGCGAAACGGCCGCGCGCCCGGCCTCGAAGTGGTGCTCGTCGGTGACGATCCCGCAAGCGCTGTGTACACACGAAACAAAGAGAAAGCGGCGGCAGAGGTCGGCATCCGCGGGGTGCTGCACCGCTTACCCGATACGACGAGCGAGGCTTGGCTTGTGGACTTCGTGGCGAGCCTCAACGCGAACCCGGCCATCGACGGGATCCTCGTCCAGCTGCCGCTGCCGAGAGGCATCGATGTCAACCGCATCATCGACGCCATCCTGCCCTCGAAGGACGTCGACGGGTTTCATCCAATGAACGCCGGAATGCTCAGCGTCGGCCGTGAAGGCCTCGTGCCGTGCACGCCTCGCGGTTGCATGGCCCTCCTCGACGCGCACCTCGAAGCCGTGGGTGAGGGGCTCGACCTCGGTGGGAAACACGCCGTCGTGATTGGACGAAGCAACATCGTCGGTAAGCCGCTCGGGCAGCTCCTCCTCGCTCGCAATGCGACCGTGACGATGGCTCATTCGCGCACCCGCGACTTGCCCGCCGTTTGCCGTACCGCCGATATTCTGGTGGCCGCCGTCGGTCGTGCGGCGATGGTCCGAGCGGATTGGCTGAAGCCCGGCGCTATCGTTCTCGACGTCGGCATCAATCGCACGGCCGATGGCAAGCTTTGCGGGGATGTCGATTCGGAGGCCGCGATGGCGGTGGCTGGTGCCTTGACACCGGTGCCGGGCGGCGTCGGTCCAATGACCATCGCGATGCTCCTCGAGAACACGTTGTTGGCAGCCAGCCGGCGCGTCGGCTGACGGTTCGTCGCAAGCGCCAACGTCTAAAGGACGGGGCGCGGCAAGCGGCGCCGATGAACGAGCACGGCCGCACCCATCAGCAGCAGACTTATCACTTGGGAGGTCGAGAGCCCGCCGGCGCTCCCGCGGTCATCCGCGCGCAGGAACTCGAGCCCAAAACGGGCGAGCCCGTAGAGCCCAAGGAACCAGAGAAAAACCTCCCCATCGTAGCGTTTGCGCCCATGCACCCAGAGCAGACAAAAGGCCGCTACCGCGAGCGAGGCAAGCGACTCAACCACCTGGGTCGGATGCACCGACAACGCCGGCAACGAAACGCTGCCCAGGAGCTTCGCCTTGGCTTGGGCCTCACTCGCGGGGCTGTGGTGCGGAAAGAAAAGCGCCAACGGCCCCGTCGAGGGCGTCCCAAAACAGCACCCTGCCAGCAAGCAGCCGATGCGACCGAATGCGAGCCCGAGCGCCACGCCCGGCGCGGAAAGGTCGGCAGCCTTCCACGGATCAAACCGGTCGCGCTTCAAGAGCACAATCCCCCCAAGAATCGCGAAGACCAGACCACCGTAGTACACAAGGCCGCCGGCCCAGAACTCGGCCCAGCGAAAGCACATCCGCTCCGCCGGATGGCAGACACCTTTCAAACCATCCCAAACACCGCGGTATCGCTCCGAGGCGCAGACGGCCTTCGATACCGGCCAATCCACCTTCGAGGGGTCGGTGCAGAGGTGCACATAGTCCCAGAAGTAACCGTCGAAGAGCACGTGAAAGACGCGCCCACCGATGACCCCGAGAAGCAAGCACGCGAGTGCGAGATCGACGATAACGTCTGGATTTTGGCCAATCTTTCGCGCGTGAACGATCGCTATCACGGTCGCGAACGTGAACCCTGTAATCAGGAGGACAAAGTACGCCGGGAACGAGATGTCAAAGACGTTGAACAGCTCCGGTCGCATCGTCTCAAACGTCGCCGTTGGTCGACGCCGGCGTACTCGCCGCATCCAGCTCGGGCCGCAACTCAAGCTTCGTTGGCGGCACGGGCGGTCGCTCCGCCGCAGCGGTGGGCTTCTTCTCGCGCGTCGTGAACATGTCGATCGCCATCAGGCCGACTCCGATGCAGATGGCCACGTCCGCAACGTTGAACGTCGGCCAGTGCCTCTCATCCCCGCGGACCTTTACGTAACAATCGATGAAGTCGATCACCCAACCGTAAAAAATGCGGTCGCACAAGTTTCCGAGCGCACCGCCAAGAACGAGCGGCAGTCCCCACCTGAGAGCACGCTGCCCCGGCAACAGCTTTCGGTAGAGCGAGAGAATGAAGACGATAGCAGCCACCGAAACCACGAGAAAAAACGGCCGCCGCAAGGCCTCCTGCTCACCCTGCAAAATGCCCCAAGCACCGCCCTTGTTCGTGGCGAAAATGACGTTCACATAGTTCGGAACAATCTCGATTTTCCGAACCAAGCGAGCCGTCTGCATCCCGTCGAAGTGGCGCTTTACCCACTGTTTCGACGCGATATCGGAGACGACCGTCAGCATCGTCGTGGCAATGAGAAACACGTAAGACGGCTTCCAACTCGCTCGGCTGGGCGGCATCACCCCCGCAGGCGGTGTCGAAACCGGGCGCGCGTCCGAAGACGGGTGAAAGGCCGGCGTCACTTCCGGAACTGCGGCTTCACCGCCGACCGCTGAAGTCGGCGTGGGAACGTTGGTTTGTGGCTCATCACCGACGGCGTCGTTGCTCATGAATCCGCGTATGCCTACGACATTGTGGGCGTTGGGGCAAAGGCACAATCTTGCCGAACACTGAACGTGCGTATACCATTGGAACATGCCCGCTCCGCCTTGGCACCTGCGCACCGGCCTGAATTGCGTCCTCGAGAACTGGTTCACCGGTGCCGTCGGCAAGCACATCGTCGCCGATCGGACGTACCCGAGCGAGCCCGCCTCGTACGCCCCGGCGCCGAGCGATCTGCACCCCGGTCTTCGAGCCGCCCTCCTGAAGCGTGGCATCGCCGAGCTTTACGAACATCAGCTCGAGGCACTGGCCTCCGCTCGCAGTGGCAAGCACACCATCATCGCGACACCCACCGCCAGCGGCAAGAGCCTCTGCTTCAACTTGCCGGTGCTCGACGCCATCGCGAAAGAGCCCGGTGCCACCGCCATCTATCTCTATCCGACCAAGGCTCTCAGCCGCGATCAAGAGGCCTCGCTCCATGGCCTGAGCGCGGATGCTGGACTTTCGGTCGCCGCCACCGTGTACGACGGTGACACCCCGGGCGATGCGCGCCGAGCCGCCAGGCAGAGTTCACGCATCGTCATGACGAATCCCGACATGCTCCACGCCGGCATCCTGCCGCAACACGCGAGTTGGTCGCGGGTGATGCAGAACTTGCGCTTCGTCGTTCTGGACGAGCTGCATACGTACCGTGGGGTTTTCGGCTCTCACGTAGCCCACGTGATTGGTCGGTTGCGTCGGATCGCTGAGTTTCACGGGGCGAAACCGATTTTCATTGGCGCGACAGCGACCATTGGAAATCCCGGTGAACACGCCGCGCGGTTGCTCGGCGTCGAGCCGTCGGAAGTCAACGTCATTGGCCATTCGACCGCACCACGGGGCGAGCGGCGCGTGCTCGTCTACAACCCACCCGTCGTGAATGCCGAACTCGGCATCCGCGCGAGCTACCTAAAGAGCGCCGTGCGGCTCGTGGGGGACCTCGTCCAGGCTCGGGTGCGCACGTCGCTTTTCGGTCAGTCGCGCAACTCGATCGAGATCATGGTCAAGTATTTGCGGGACCGCTTCGCCTCGGAGCCCACGCTCGCCGATGCCATTGTTTCTTACCGCGGCGGCTACCTGCCGGACACTCGCAGGCGCGTGGAACGCGGCCTTCGCCAGGGAGAGCTGCTTTGCGTCGTGGCGACCAACGCACTCGAGCTTGGCATCGATGTCGGTGAGCTCGACGCCGTCGTGTGCGCCGGTTACCCAGGCTCGGTCGCCG
>CANMZR010000064.1 GCA_947502375.1 Polyangiaceae bacterium | reverse complement strand
AGGGGCGACTTCCGTCGAGTACGCGAAGGCGCCCCAAGCCTCGCCGCTCACGACTCCGAGCCGGCCGTCCAAGCTGCCGCACGGGAGCTTCGGCGCCGCATCGACCCGAGTCCGGTCACGCTGTACCTCGTCGCCCTGACCTTTGGACTGCTCGTTGTTTTGTACCGTCACTACCTGACTCACCCGAGCGGCTAGCCTACTACCATAGCCCGAGCGGCTCGTCTCCTGTCATAGAAGGTCGTCGCCAGGGCAGCGGCCTGGCATCGACAGAGGCCACCTCGCACCCAATCGGCGCGAAAGTCGCTGGAGGAGAGCGTTTGTTGCGACTAGGCTCCGGGACGCCGTGAGCAAACGCCGAGGGATCAATTACTGGGAGTACATCCGCGTGGAGGGCCTGCTGGCCCTGCAGTCCGGGATGCACGAGGACGAGAGTTCCGTCAGCAACGACGAAGTGCTCTTCATCACGGTTCACCAGATCTACGAGCTGTGGTTCAAGCTGATTCTGCGGGAGCTGGAGAACGTGCGCTCCGTGTTTCGGCAGAATCCGGTCCCGGACCAAGACCTCGCCTCAGCGGTGCGCTCACTCCGACGATGCGTCGCAATCTTTGAAATCGCCGCCGCGCACTGGAAGGTCGTCGAAACGCTGACGACCCGAGATTACCTGGCGTTCAGAGACCAGCTCATCGGTGCCAGCGGGTTCCAGTCCGCGCAGATGCGACAGATCGAAATCATCCTCGGCCTCGATGACGACAAGCGCATTTCGTGTGCCGGCGAGGGAACCTACAAAGACGCGTTGAACGGCCCCCAAGGGGAAATCAGCCCCGCGCTCGCGAGAGTGGAAGCGCAGCTGGCTAGCGGACCGAGTTTTCGGACGGCGCTCTACGACTGGCTCGCCCGAACCCCAATCGATGGTTCGAGCGAAGAAGCCCACGTCCGAGACTACACGAACACGTTCCTCGTTTCGCATGAGGCCCAGGCCCGGCAACTGATCGAGGCGAGCGGTGCCGCGCTGCCCCAAATGGACCGTGAACTGCTCGAAAAGCGCTTCCAGCGCGACATCGACCAGGCGCGCGCGTTCCTCGAAGGACACGACCTGAAGCTTCTGCCCGACCAGGAGCAACAGGCGCGCCGCCACGCTCGTGCAGCCCTCGTCTTCATCGAGAGCCATCAAGATCTCCCTCGGCTCACCTGGCCGCGCGAGGTGCTCGAGACGACGCTCGCCCTCGAGCAGTCCATGGTGATCTGGCGTCAACGGCACGCGCGCATGGTGGAGCGGGTGATCGGCCGGCGCACGGGAACCGGCGGCTCGGGCGGTGTCGACTACCTCGATGCCACGGCCCAGCGTTACCGGATATTCGACGATCTGTGGGCCGTGCGGACGTTGCTCCTGAAGAGCGACCTGACACCGAGCTTGTCGCGCCCGGAAGACTACCGCTTTCGAGTGGAGGACTGAGCGGTGAAAGTGCTGCGTTTGCTTGGCCAACGTTTTTTCCGGATCGACGCCCGCTCGCTCGGCTTGTTTCGAATCCTTTTCGGGTGCGTGTTGCTCATCGATCTCAAGGAGCGCTGGGCCTGGCTCCCGGCGTTCTACTCGAACGATGGTGTCCTACCGAACCACGTGCATCTCTTTCAGCTGCGTGAATCTGGTCGCGTTTTCAGTGCGTTCCATGCCTTCTCACTGCGCGATGAGACGTTCGTCGCATTCTGCGTAACCTTTGCATTTTACGGGTTTTTCACGCTTGGGTGGCACACGCGCCTTTTCTCGGTTGCGAGCGCCGTCGCGCTCGTTAGCCTCGCGGGCCGCAACATCCTGACGAACAGTATCGGCGATTCAGCAGCGATTGCGCTCTTGCTCATCGGCGTCTTCTTGCCACTCGGCGCACGCTTTTCGCTCGACTCGCTGCGCCATTCTTTTGCGAGCTGTGACGAGCACAGCCCGGCCGCTCTCAACGACCGCACAAGGCCCGCTACCGTCGAGACAGGTCCAGGACTTGCGGGGCTTGTGCTCGTCCTCGTCGTCGGTCTCATTCCGCTCGCGGCAGCGCTCCAACAAAAAGGTGGAGCATGGGCGCGCGGGGATGCCCTCTATTACGCGCTTCGTTCCGATCGCTGGCTCTCCGCGATGGGCGAATTCGTCCGCAACAAGGCTTCCTTGAGGACGCTCACCGTTTGGACGAAGCTCTTACGCGGCTGTGAATTTGCGATTCTGCCGCTCGCGCTCATCCCTGTCGGCAGACGCTTCGTGCGCCCCGCTGCGATGCTCGCACTCGGCATGGTCGGCGCGACGTTCGCCTTGTGTTTCAATTACGGACCCTACGGCTGGAGCCTGCTGGCAGCCCTCGCCCTCCTCGTTCCCGAAGAAACTTGGAACGCACGGCGAACAGGCACCTATCCAATCCGCGTCATCTACGACGAGGACTGCGGTATGTGCCTCTGGCTCGCGCGGCTTTTGAAGCGACTCGATGTTCGTGGCAACGTATCGTTCCTTGGCAATGGCACCGTGGAAAGGGGCGAAACTGCCGACCTCCCGGAGAGCATCACGAGCGCGATGGTCCAACGCTCGATTGTGGTCATCGATCCTAAAGGCCGCGTGCACACCGACGCGCTTGCGATGTCCCACGTGTTTCGCGCCCTTCCGTTCGGAAGCTGGCTCGGACACGCCGTGGCACTACCCGGCCTGCGGCACGCCGTGGCCGCGCTCTACCACCGCGTCGCTGCTCGGCGCCTCGACATCAGCGTCGCCTGCGGCCTCGGAGCGTGCGGATTGCCAGATAAAAGCAGCGAGAACGATGAACGAGGTTCGACGAATTCGTCCGTTTTTCCGCCTGCTACCCGACTGCAAAAGGGCGCACGAGGCGTCCTTACCACCGTGCTCGTCGGGTTTGTATTCGCGACGTTTCTGGCAGCCACCGACGCCAACAACAACCTCCCGGTGCGTTCGGGACTCGGCACTCGCGGGACGCTGCTCGGCGCCGCGAGTTACCTGCGAATCTCGGCCCCGTGGGGGCTCTGGGCGCCAGAGCCGGCCATGCACAACGAAACGCTCGTCACCGTCGCTACGATGCGCGACGACCGGGAACTCGACGTTCTGAACGGCGCGCCGCCTGACCCCGAGCTTGCCATTCCAAGGCGGCACCGACTCGGACCGCTCTGGGCCGCGTACGTCGAGAACGTTCACGCGAGTGACAATCCGACTTTTCGCCAGGAATTGCGGCGTTACCTGACGCGCGGCGGTAGAGTCAGCGACGAGCAGAACCAGCCAACGGGCGTCAACAAGCTTCAGGCGTTCTGGGTGAGCGCGCCCATTCCGGCACCCGGGGAGCCCGCAAGCGGCCTCGTGGAACGGGTGGAGTTGCTCGACACCGGCAACCTGCCGCGCCCATCGCACGCAGGCAATGTCGAGTTCGGTCGTGGCTCATTGCTCCGCCGCGAACCTCGCTCCGAGAAATGACCCTCCGCGAGCGATGCGCGTTCTTGAGCCGCTGGTTCATCGGCCGCTACTGCCACGCAGATCCTCGAACCCTCGGACTCGCCCGCATCGTCATCGGGATGCTCCTCTGCGCCGACACCTTGCGGCACTGGGCCGCCGCGGGTCGCTATTATTCGGACGTGGGAGTGCTCTCGAATCGTCAATTGCTCGCCCATCCATCGAGCGACTTCAATTTCTCCGTGTTCAACGCATTCTCGACGCCGGCCGAGGTCAACGTCGCCTTCGGGTGCGCTCTCGCATGCCAGGTGTGCTTCACGCTCGGGTGGCACACCCGCGTCTTCGCCGTGCTCGCCTGCGTGTGGGTAACGAGCCTCGACAATCGGCTCGTGCTCGTCGAGAACGGGGGCTATGTCGTCGTCAATTTGCTTACACTTTGGCTTGCATTCCTGCCAACTGGCTCACGATTTGGTATCGACGCATGGCAACGAGGCTCACGCGAACACCGAGCCGATAGCATCGGCGAGCTCGACGAAAGGCACCGACCCGAGTGGCTGGATGCGCCGCACGTCTCGCTCGCGTCCTTCCTCGTCGTCCTGAACCTCGGGGTCATCTACACGTTCAACGTCGTCAACAAATACGGAGAGACCTGGCGCACGGGAGCCACCATCCATTACGTGCTGCACCTCGACCGCATGGTCACCGGTCTTGCGGTCTTTCTAAGGGAGCACGTTCCTTACCGGCTTTTGCAAGGAGCGACGTGGCTCACGCTGGTCACCGAGGCACTCTTGGCCGTCACGATCTTTTGGCCAACTCACCGTCGAATTGCACGACCGCTCGCCATCGGGCTGATGTTCGCGCTCCACGCGACGCTCGGCATCGTGATGCGGCTCGGACCGTTTAGCTGGTTCATGATCGGCTGGTCAACGTTGCTCCTTCAGCGCACGCATTGGGACGCCCTCGAGACAGCTCATCGGCAACGCTTCGGCGGCGTCAGCGTCACGCTCGCTGCAAATCGTCCCCTCGCCCTTCGACTCGGTCGCGTACTCGCTCGTTTGGACCGGACCGGTTCGCTCAACTTCGCAGAAGGACCGTCGGACGGACCCCTCATCGAAGCCGAGTGGCACGGACAGCGAAGCTGCGACCGCGAGGCCTACCGCGTGATCGTGCGCGCCTTGCCTTTAGGTTTCATGCTCGGGCCGATCGCGCACTTCGGAACGCTCGGCCTCGGTTCTTTTTTGCTCCGAGCGCTGGCTCACAGGAGTTCGGCTATCGAGCGATTCTTCGGCTGGGAGCACTCCGAGACCCCGCTTCGTCGAACTCAAAGTTTTTGGCCGAAACCACTTCGCACAGGGCTCCGTTATGGACGGGAGGGGCTGCTGGCGTTGCTAGTTTTCTGTTCGACCAGCGCACTTCTTCACGACAACAAATCAATCCCCCCGCTTCTTCAGCACAAGCAACTGAAGGCCGTGCGAGCGACCCTCGGCTACCTCCGCATCTTCCAGGGCTGGGGCATGTTCGCACCAAATCCGGTCCGCGAAGATGGCGTCATCGCGGTCGACGGGTACACGATCGACGGACGACGAGTGGATCCGTTCACGGGGCAAGCGCCCGACCTCGACCTCAGCGACGCGCGGGGCCTCGGCCTCGGACAGATCGAGCAAGACTACTTCAATCGCATTCGCCTCGACCGAAACCGCGTCTACCATCCGGCGCTATCCGAATACCTGCAGGCGTGGCACCGACGCACCGGGGCTCCCGAGGATGAGCTCGTTGCATTCGATGTGTTCTGGGTTCGCGACCGCTGCCCCGAGCCCTTCGAGAAGCAACCGAGGGAGCCCGAAAACGTCTGTCTCATCAGCTGGCGCAAGAGCCATCACCGAGCGAGGCCCGGCACGCCCGCGTTACCAGCACGCTGCAAAGAGACGAGCGCCGAGAAAAAAGATTAAGGGCCAGCAACCGCGCGAACACTGGCCTCGACGATGCCGAGAAGTTCATCGAGTTCCGCATCGGCAATGGTCAGCGACGGCGTGATGTACACCGTGTCACCGAGGGGGCGCAGCCAAGCTCCACGCGCGAGCGCCGCTTCGTAGACGCCCCAACCTCGCGTGCCGAGGTAACTCGAAGACGTGGCCAAATCGAGCGCGCCGATCATCCCGAGCGAGCGCGTCCGAACGACCCCCGGCAACGCCGTGAAAGCCTCAAACGCCGCCCGAAGTTTGGCGATTTTTGGCTGAATCGTCTCGAGGACTCGCTCCTCGCGAAATACCGCGAGGACTTCGCGCGCGACCGCCGCCCCAAGCGGGTTTCCGCAGAACGAATGCCCGTAATAGAAAGCTCGGTCACCCGTGGCGAAAGCGTCGAAGATCCGATCCGAAACGAGCGTCGCTGCCATCGGCAAGAGCCCCCCCGAGAAACCCTTTGCGGTGCACAGAATGTCGGGAACCACCCCGGCCTGCTCGGTGGCCCACATCGTTCCAGTGCGACCATAGCCCGTGAACACTTCGTCGGCGATCCACAAAACATCGTGCTTTTTACAGGCAGCGTCGAGCGCACGCAGGTACTCGGGGCGCACCATCCGCATACCGGCAGCACCCTGAACGAGCGGCTCGACGACCACCGCGGCGATGCTAGCGCCCTCCTTCTCGACCAACTCGACGAGCGCCTGGACGGCACGGCTCTGACCGTGGTCCTCGCCAGCTTCGGGCACCGGCACGTGCACGCAGTCGATCACGACATCTGCAAACGGCCGCCGAAACACTTCGACCCCGCCCACGCTCGTGCAGCCCAAGGTGTCACCGTGAAACGCTCCTTCGAGGGCCACGAATCGGCGCGGGCGAGCCCCGTGAAAAGAGCGAAATTGAAGGGCCATCTTCAAGGCACACTCAACCGCCGTCGAGCCATCGTCGCTGAAGAAGGCATGACTCAAGCCCGCCGGCGCAACGGCGCACAGCTCTTTGGCAAGCATGGCGGCCGGCTCATGCGTGATCCCAGCAAACGCAACATGCCCCATCTTTTCTGCCTGCTCACGAAGCGCGCGCAGCAGGCGCGGATGACCGTGACCGAGAACGGCCACCCACCAGCTGGCACTCGCGTCGAGATAACGCCGGCCATCCACGTCGTAGAGATACGAGCCGGACGCGCGTGACAAGACCAGCGGCTCGACTTCATCCAGGTAGCGACGCATCTGGGTGTAGGGGTGCCAAACGTGAGCTTTATCGGCCCGGAGGATCGCTTCACGAGCGCTCATCGCCGGTGCGTGCCCGATTCCGGCCGCGCCGACAATCCAGGCGATGGCCAACCTGACGTTTGATGGGAATGCCCGGACCGTGTCTCGGGTTCCCGAGGGGTCACCGGCTCACAAAGTGAACGCATCGAATTGCGGGTCATTTCGGGAGTCGGCTCGCGCGTTGATCGGTGCTAAGCACGCAAGAGGAACATGGGGCTAGATGCGCAAGTAAAGCGATGGTGGTGGGCGGTCGTCGCGTCCAGTGTCGCGTTGACGGCGCTCTTTCAAGCCGCCGGCGTGGGGCGCATGGTCGCGGCCAGTCTCTCAAAATCGACCCCGGTGGAGCCGCCCAAACTGTTGGGTGGAAAACCGAAGGAACTCGTCGAAAAAAGCGGCCAAGCTATCCTTGCACGGAACATTTTCGACTCCCTCACCGGACCGCTCGACGGGAGCGTGGTAGCGCCGGTTGCCTCTGGTGCGACGGAACCCGCGCCAGCAGCCACGGTCTCACCCCTTTCGGATATGTCCGAAGACGCGCCGCCGTGTGAAGCTGGGCGCGTGGTTTTGATAAGTGCGTCCGAGGACGCAGCTTGGTCGTTTGCGTCCATCGAGGATACATCGGGCAAGGCGCAGCTGCGACGAATGGGTCAGGAGATCAACGGGCAGTTCGTGCGGGCAATGGCATGGAACCGCGTGTGGCTCGAGCAGAGCGGAAAACAGTGCCAGCTCAAGCTCGGCGAAAAATCCAAGCCCGCCAGCGGCCCGAAGCCAGCCGGCGCGGGCGCCCCAAAGGAACCCGCGGCAGCCGCTCCCGGAAACGGCGGCATCTCGCCCGAACTCGCGGCAAAAATCCACAAGGTGAGCGACACCGAGTTCAACGTCGAGCGCTCCGTCATCGACGAAATCCTGGAAAACCAGGCTGAATTGATGAAATCGGCGCGGATCGTTCCAGACAAACAGGGCGACAAAGTCATGGGCATTCGGCTCTTCGGCATTCGAAGCGGAACGCTGCTTAGCACCCTCGGCCTGAGGAACGGCGACCGACTCGACTCGATCAATGGCTTCGACATGGCAGACCCACAGAAAGCCCTCGAGGCCTACGGCCGACTGCGAACGGCGGATGCGCTGCACCTCAAAATCAACCGAGGCGCGGCCCCCCTCAACATCGACTTCAAGATTCAGTAACGATGGCGCTATTCGAACGAGTTCGCGTACGGCTACGCACCCCGGCGCAACGTGCGGCGGTGTACGTCCTCGGCTTCGGTCTGGGTTCGCTAGCGCTATCTTTTGCGTGCAGTTGGCTCGCGACCAACCTCACCGAAAGCATTTTTCCTGGGCCGACCGCAAGCGCGATGCCCAAAGAAGGAGCTTCGGCGAGTCCATCCGTGCGTTTGCCCCTCGGGGTGTCAAGCGCCGCAAAATCGCTCGGCGGCCCGCGAACACTTTCCGTCACACCGGGCTCCAAAGCGCCCCCGGGCCGTGGTAACGACTCCCCTGCGACTCCGGGGGGCTGACCCCCGCGCGAATTGAACACGTCGATGCCCCTCCCGTCCTTCTATTGCCGCTCGGTCTCCCCGGCCCTGGCGCCTCGCCTCCTCGGCCATGGCGCACGAGTCGTCCGTCCGCAATTCGTGCTGGCCGCACTCGCTTCCATTTTGACGGTGGCCACGACGGCCGCCGCACAACCAAGCAAGCAGGACACCCTCCTGCGCACGCCCGGTGTGTCGATAACCGGCGCTGGCTCCGGCATGGGGAGTCCTGCGGGGACCGGACCGAGTGGCACTGCCCAAGGGCCAGGTAGCGCGACGCCGCCGGTTTCACCCAACCCAGCCGCCCCGCCACCCCCACCTACCGGACCATCGCAACTTGGCAAGTCGCCCGACATCGAGTTCAAGAACCCGAAGCCCGGCGCACTCGTCAACATCAACATGAGCGATGTCGATCTGTCGCAGCTCATCGAAACCATCTCCAATTTCACGGGTCGGCGTTTTATCTTTGGCGGAAAATTGCGGGCGGGCATCAAAGCGACGATCGTGTCGCCCAAGCCCGTGTCCGCCGCGGAAGCTTACGAAGCATTTCTTTCGGTCCTCCAGACGAACGGGTTGACCGTGATCCCGCAGGGTCGCTACCTGAAGATCATCGACTCGGCTGGGATCTCGAACGACGAGACGGAAGTCCTCGGCACGGCGACGCCGGTCCCAAACGTGGACCGCTACCTCACCAGGCTTTACCGGCTCCGACACGCCGACGCGACCGAAGTGTCCACCGTGCTCGGAAAGCTGAAGACGAAGGACGCCGACGTCACCGTCTACACGCCGAGCAATCTGCTCATCATCACCGACACGGGCGCGAACATCCTGCGCATGCTGCGAATTGTCGAAGAACTCGACGCGGGCGGCGCCGGTGAGCAGATCTGGATGCAGCCGATCCACCATGTGTCAGCGCAAGATCTTTCGGCCAAACTTGGCGAGCTGCTCGACTCGGGTTCGGGCCGCGCGCGCCTTTTCGCAGACGATCGCAACAACCAACTGATCATCATCGCCACCGAGCCGGACTACCTCCGACTGCTCGAACTCATCAAGCGCATCGACGTCCCCACGACCGGTGAAGGCGGCGTCCACGTCCTCGGACTTCAGCACGCGCAGTGCGATGAAATTTCGGCCACGCTCGGCCAGATCATCGGTGGGACTAGCGGCGGAGCAGGAGGGACCGGAGGGCGACCCCAGCCGCAACGCAACAAGCGGCAAGCAGGCCCCAAAGCAGCGGCCGCAGGGGCAGGCGGGAGTGCGACTGCGTCGTCCGTCTCGGGCGATGGCGGCGGCGTTTTTGAGCAAGAAGTCAAGGTGACGTGCGACATCGCCACCAACTCACTCGTCACGGTCTCGACGCTTCGCGACTACGTGGAGCTTCGGAACCTCGTCGACCGACTCGACCGACCACGGCGCCAAGTCTTTCTCGAAGCCGTGATCATGGACATCGACGTGAAGCACAGCCGGAATCTCGGGCTCGGCTACCACGGCGGTGCCACGGCGGACCTCGGCGGCG
The DNA here is from genome assembly GCA_947502375.1 of Polyangiaceae bacterium. Classification (GTDB taxonomy): domain Bacteria; phylum Myxococcota_A; class Polyangia; order Polyangiales; family Polyangiaceae; genus SYFR01. The sequence continues at coordinate 6,090 of CANMZR010000064.1, read as the reverse complement.
GCGGCAACACGATCTTTTACGGTGGTCTCGATCCGAAGGATTCGCTGGCCGGCATTCCGTCCAACTTGGAAGCGCTCGCCTTTGGCGTCCGCGGGCCCGACCTTCAGGGTAGCCAAACGCTGCTCGGCACGGGCAAGTCGATTCCGGCATTCGGCATCGTGCTCTCGGCCATCGCGACCAATGGCGATTCGAACGTTCTGGCGACACCGCACATCCTGGCGACCGACAACATCACCGCCGACATCCACATCGGCGCGAACATCGCGATTCAACAAAATGCCGGCGGGCTCGGCAGCCTAGCGGGCCTCGCGGGCGGGGCCGGCGCGGCGGCGGGTGGCCTCGGTGCCCTCGGTGCGCTCGGACTCGGCGGGGGCTTCCAAGCTCCGCGTCAGGACGTCGGCATCAAGTTGACCATCACCCCGCACATCAACGACTCCGACCAGATCCGAATGGAGATCCACGAAGAGTTCAGCAACGCCGGAGCCGCCGAAGGCGCGCTCGGTGCCGTCCCCATCAACAAGCGGACTGCCGAAACGACCGTCATCGTCAAGGACCAGCAGACCGTCGTCATCGGTGGCCTCGTGCGTGAAGAACAGCGCAACAAGCTCACGAAGATCCCGATCCTCGGCGACATTCCCGTGCTCGGAGCGCTCTTTCGTAGCTCCGACAAGACGACCCAAAAGAGCAACCTGCTCCTGGTCCTCACGCCTCACATCGTTCGCGACCCTTCCGACTTACGGCGCATCTTCGAGCGAAAAATGCAGGAGCGGCAGGAGTTTCTCGACCGTTACTTCGTATTCGACGACACGACGCAGTGGCAGCCACCGGTTGACTACGCGCACTCCGTCGGCCTCCTCGAACAAATCCGCCAAACCCAACTCGACATCGAGGAGCGCGAGCGCCTGCAAGCCGATCTCATCCCGAAGCGTCCGCAGTCTCACGAGCCCGTTCGCCCGATTGCGCTTCCGAGCGTGACCGGAGCCGGCGGTGGTTCCAAAGGCGGCAAGGCTTCATCCGGCTCAAGCATGACGGGGATCACCCCGCAAATAACCGCCGCGCCGCCGCCCCAGGCAGTCACCCGGCCGGCGATCCGTGTTCCGGGCGCACGCGTCGGCAACCCGAATCGCTACCGCATCGAGTGACCCTTGGAGAACTACCTCGTCGAGATTCTCGTTCGCCGCGGCGTCGTATCCGCCGAACGGATGGCAGACGCATTGCAGGCGGCCGAAGACAAGGGACAGCCACTCGCCGAGATGCTCGTCACGGCGAAGTTCGCCGAGGCCGACACGATAGCGCGAGCGCTAGCGGACGAGTTTGCACTCACTTTCACAGCCTCGATTGATGTCGCCGGGGTCTCGCTCCCGATCACCGAGCGGATCCCAATCACCTACGCGAAACAACATGCGTTGCTCGTCATCGGCGAAGACGAGACGCACGTTCACTGCGTCACCGCCAATCCACTCGATGTCACGGCAGTGGACGACGTACGAGCCGTCTTCGGAAAAATAGTCGAGCTATCCGTCGCGACGAACGACGTCGTCATCGACGCTATCAACCGAGTTTGGGAGCGAAAAGAAGATGGCGGCTCGGGCCTAGAAGCCAATTCCCAAGCCGACGATGACAACCTCGTCGACATTCTCGATGCGGACGACGAGGCCCCGATCATCGCTTGGGTAAACAGTCTTTTTTCGCAGGCAGTTCGGGAACGCGCGAGCGACATTCACATCGAGCCCGAAGAACGGGATGTCGTCGTTCGCTACCGGGTGGACGGGGAACTGTACGTCGCTCGACGCGCGTCCAAGCAGTTCATGAGCGCCATCCTCGCGCGCATCAAGATCATGGCCTCCTTGAACATCGCAGAACGGCGATTGCCTCAAGACGGCCGTATCACTCTGAAAATCGCTGGCAAAAGCATCGACATCCGCGTCTCGACAATTCCGACGAGCCGACACTTCGAGCGCATCGTCATGCGCCTGTTGCACAAAACATCCGTCTTGAAGAGCCTCGAGGAGCTCGGCTTCGCGCAGCGCGATTACGCTCTCATGGACGCTCTGGTGAGACGCCCGGACGGCATCATTCTCGTCACCGGACCGACCGGTAGCGGCAAGACCACCACGCTCTATGGCTGCCTGAACAAGATAAACGATCCGACGCGCAACATCTTAACGGCCGAGGATCCGGTGGAGTACGAGATCGGCGGGATTCATCAGGTTCACGTGAAGCCCAACATCGGCCTCACGTTTGCGAGCGCCCTTCGTGCGTTTCTCCGTCAAGATCCAGACGTCGTGATGGTGGGTGAGATCCGCGACAAAGAAACGGCAGAAATTGCCATTCACGCATCCTTGACGGGGCATCTCGTGCTCTCGACGATCCACACCAATGACGCCCCCGGCGCGGTGACGCGGCTGGTCGACATGGGGATCGAAAGCTTTCTCGTGCGCTCCTCACTGATAGCCGTGCTCGCGCAACGCCTCGTACGCGTGCTCTGCCCACACTGTAAAATCCCCTACGAGCCCACGGACTACGAGTTGAAGCAGCTCGGCCTCGACCCACTGCGCCTCCAGTGGAAGCAACGACGAAAGGTAGGTCATCGCTACGTCGCGCACGGCACGACCTACCAGTACAGCGGCCAAGAGATGGGGCCAGATCCCGTGTTTTATCGGGCAAAGGGCTGCAGTGCCTGTCTCGATAAGGGTTTCGTGGGACGGCTCGGCATTTATGAATTGATGATGATCGACGACGTCGTGGGACCGCTCATCCTCGAACGCTCGGATGCCCAGACCATGAAACGCCAAGCCCAGGTCGCCGGCATGGACACGCTTCGCGACGACGGCGCCCGCAAGGTGCTCGAAGGCCGAACCACGGTGGAAGAGATTCTCGCCGCCACCCAAGAAGACGTCATCATCGACGAGTGAGGTGAACCGTGGCTGTCTTCGAATACAAAGGCATCCTCGTCTCAACAGGGAGGGCAACGCAGGGCCTGCGCGATGCGGAGAACGTGAAGGCGCTCCGTGGTCAGCTGCGTAAGGAAGGCGTGCTGCTCACGACCGCGACGGAGGAGAAGGCCTCGAAACGTAACGAGCCGAAAGGCTTCAGCCTGAAGCGGTTTTTCGAGCGACCAAGTGGCGCCGACGTCGCCATCATGACGCGCCAGCTCGCCACCCTCATCAAGGCGCAGATCCCCCTTTTTGACGCACTCTCCGCACTCATCGAACAGACCGAGAAAGAGGGTCTGCGCCGCGCGCTCACCAACGTGCGCGACGCGGTTCGCGAGGGAACTTCCTTTGGCGACGCGCTGATGGAGCATCCGACCATCTTCCCCCCCCTTTACGTGAACATGGTTCGCGCGGGCGAATCCTCCGGCACCCTCGACACCGTATTGCTGCGGCTGACGGGCTTCCTAGAAGGACAAGCGAAGCTCCGCGGCAAGGTGTCGAGCGCCCTCGCCTACCCCATCCTGATGACGATCATCGCCACCGTGATGATCAGCGTGCTGATGACTTCCGTCGTTCCAAAAGTCACCTCGATCTTCGAGAGCATGCACAAAGCTCTTCCCTGGTACACGCGAAGCCTCATCTTGGTGTCCGACTTTGCGTCCAACTTTTGGTGGCTCGTCGTGCTGGCGGGCATCGGCGGTTCGGTCTGGTTTCAGCGCTGGAAGAGCACCCCCGAGGGGCGACTCACGTGGGACCGCCTCACGCTACGCGCCCCGCTCTTCGGTCCGCTCGTGAGGATGGTGGCGATCGCTCGCTTCGCCCGAACGCTGGCGACCTTGCTGTCGGCGGGTGTCGCCCTGTTACCGGCCATGGGCATCGTTCGAAATGTTCTTGGAAATGCCGCCCTCGAGAAGGTCGTTGAAGAGGCAACGGGTTCCATCCGCGAGGGCCAGAGCATCGCCGAGCCGTTGAAGGCGAGCGGTTACTTCCCGCCACTCGTCACCCACATGATCGCCATCGGCGAACGCAGTGGACAGCTTGAAGAAATGCTCGAAAACGTAGCCGAAGCTTACGACACCGCAGTGGAGTCGAGGGTCCAGCTCCTGACGAGCTTGCTCGAACCCATCATCATCGTCATCATGGGTGGCGCCGTCGCATTCATCGCGTTCTCCATCCTCATGCCGCTCATTCAAATGAGCTCATTCGTCGAGTGATCCCGTGGCACGCCGTCGTCAAGAACCCACCATTCTTTTCCCATGGGAGCGCCGCGGAGGTTTCCTCGCGCTCAATTGGGCGCGAACCAAGCCTGCGAGAGCGTCGCTCGTCATGGTCGCGCTCTTGCTGTTTTTCGGTATTCGAGAACGCCATCGCACGGGAATTCGAGCGACCCGCGCCACGTTGCTGGTCATGCGGGAGGGCATCGATGCCTTTCGCGCCGACCATGAGAACCACTGCCCCGAGTCACTCTCGAAACTACGCGAGGACGGTTACCTTCCGACGGCCCCGACGGACGCCTGGGGCCGCCCCCTTCAGCTCATTTGCCCGGGCAGGCGAAACCCCGAAAGTTACGATTTGCTGAGTTACGGAGCGAGTGGCGATATGCGCGGACTCGACCGAGTGGAATGAGCTGGAGACACCCATGAAACGAATCAATGATGCTGTGCTTGTCCATCTACGCCGCGTTCGCCGCACGGCTTCTCGCGGTGTGACGCTGGTCGAAGTCTTGATCGTCGTGGCGATCATGGCCCTGATCGCCGGCGGCGTGAGTTTTGGCGTGCTCCCCCGCTACCGTGAAGCACAGGTGAAGACAGCGAAAACGAACGCGCGCAACATTCGGAACGTCGCTACCAACCATCTGGCGCTGAAAGGCGATTGCCCGAGCATGGCCTCGATGACTGCGGATAAGGACCTCGACTCCGGTGGCGACACGAAGGATCCGTGGGGTGGAGAATTCGCCGTGAGTTGCGAGGGTGACGACATCACCGTGAGGAGCCCGGGGCCGGACAAGAAAACCTCAACCGAGGACGACATCCTGGTCGGCCCGAGCGCCCCGAGCGCGGAAGCGCCGTGAACCGCACGAGCCGCAGCAGAGCGCGCGGGACGAGCCTCATTGAGGTCCTCGTCGCACTTGCGCTTGCCGCGTTGCTCGTCGGCGGGATGTTCACAGGCGTGGGTATGCTGCGACAAGCGCGGCTCCGTGAAGGCTCAACGTTGGTGGCAAGTGCGGTGCGGATCGCTTACGACCACGCGAATGCGACCTCACGAGTGACGCGCCTCGTCTTTGATTTCGAGCAACGCACCATCACCATGGAGGAGACGCAAGGACTGCTCTTCCTTCAACAAAACCGCACGGGCGGCGCCGCGGGCGCGAGCGAGCTCGAAAAGGCGGCGCTCGAAGAGGGCGAAGGGATCGTCGAAGGCCCGAAGAAACTGCGGCCCACATTCCAGACCGTCGGCCACTCGACCCTCGATCAGGTGGCTGACCTGCGCGAGAGCGACGACCAGGGAAAGCAAGGCGGCAAGCAGCTTCCAAAAGAGGTCTCGTTTCGTCAAATCGAAGTGCAACACGAGGACGATGCCGCCACGAGCGAGCATATTTACCTCTATTTCTGGCCCGGCGGTCAGACCGAGCGTGCCGCGATCCAGCTGCAGTTGGGCACGGAAGGAAAACTGACCGACGCGATGACCATCACGGTCAAGCCCCTCACCGGCCAGGTCACCGCCGAATACGGCGCCATCGCCATGGACCGACCGGACAGCGCTGACGAAGAGGCGGACGCCCGATGACCGAACCGGCTCGCCGGCGCGGATGCCAGGCCCAGCGCGGATTCACCCTGCTCGAAGTCATGGTCGCGGTGGCCATCCTCGGCCTCGGGCTCACGGCCATTCTGTCCGCACAGTTCGGCGCAATGAACGGCGTTTACCACGCACGCGGCATGAGCGGCGCCGTTGGCTACGCGCGCTGCAAGATGACGGAGCTCGAGGCGCACGTGGAGCATGATGGCTTTGCGGAGCTGGACGAGCACGATAGCGGCCCGTGTTGCGGGAACCGGTCTCCCGGTTACACGTGCGACTGGCGCCTTGAGAAGCCCTCGTTTCCGGATGGAACTTCCGCCAAATTGGATCTCGACACCGGGAGCCTCGGGGCGTTAGG